>JBLNCH010000030.1:0-5244 GCA_050260485.1 Bacillota bacterium
ACAAGATTCCGGAAATCGTTCAGTTCTATGATTCATTGCCGCGGAATGCCAGTGGTAAGGTCATGAAAAGTGAACTTATAAAATAATGGCCTTGAGATTCACTTAAATCATTACCAATAAAATTATCCCCCCCAAAAGAATCCCGTATCACTCATTAAGTGGTACGGGATTTCTTACGTATGGGTTAAAAACACCATCGGTTCAAGCCGAACTCATGTGTCATGGAACAATTTGTATCATTACGTTGAGACAGCGCCGTGTCTCTGAACGAATATATTTTCCCGGGGTTAACCTTAATACTAATGTAATTGACAATCCATTTAATTAATGTAATGTATGAATTATGTAATGTTGCGTTCGGGTTAAATTGAGGGGGAGGAATTGTGTGTGAGGATTGTAGCGATTAATGGAGGGCCGAGAAAGGCCAAGATATCGAAAACTACTATGCTCCTTGAGGCGTTTCTAGCAGGTTGCCGCAGGGCAGGAGCGGAGGTTGAGGTAATCAACCTGAGAGAAAAGAACATAAAAAACTGCATCGGGTGCTATACCTGTTGGATCAAGACTCCCGGAGAGTGTGTCCAAAAGGACGATATGAAAGAGATCCTGGAGATTCGGGCGGGAGCCGATCTGGAAGTGTGGGCTACTCCCGTGTATATCTTTGGTTCCACTGCGATGTTCAAGAACTTCCTTGACCGGTCAATCCCCATGTATCAGCCGTATATCGTCGAGAAGGACGGATTATGTGCCCACCCGCCTCGGGCTGCCGCGATTTCGGATAAGGTTATTATTTCTGTTGCCGGATTTTACGAATTGGATCACTTCAAACCCATGTCCGACTGGTTACATTTCATGGCAGGACGCGGTCTGGGAAGAATACGGGCCGAGATTTACCGCCCGGAGGCGGAATTCATGAGCGCCCCTCCCCTGAGGGCCAAAGTAGAGGAAATCCTGGCGGCCACAGAAAAGGCCGGTTTTGAACTCATCACCGAAGGCAGTATTTCTGAAGAGACCATGAAGGTTATCCAACAGGTCATCATACCGGATAAGCAGACCTTCCTCGAACAGGCGAACAAATATTGGGACTGGGAAATCGACCGCTGGAAGAAGAGGAGAGAGCAGGGCCAGGCTTAGGGAGTTTTCCTCATTTCACTACCCATGATATTGATTTCCGAATCTTGAAATGTAGACATTATCGGGCCGACAACTACAATGTCGGCCCGGTTTATTAGGTATATTTTGGCAAATGTTTGTTAACCCTTTAAATACCGGGACCTTGTATGCGATCCCGTGACAATTATTTAACATGTGTGAAATTTCCTGTATGTCTCAGAAAATTTTGATGGCACCAAGGGAAGTTTAAACGAATCTTTACCGATATTTCACTGGTTGTTCACATTTAAGCGTTATACTGGACATGTTGTGAGTTTTACCTGACTGTACGATAAGTTTACGGAGTATTGCCTGAGTGGCGGATTGGAGAAAGGTTTTATGAACGGTGGCCCGAGTAAACCCAAACAAGATACTAGATCTCCGGTTGAGATCCTGCGAATTGTTTTAGCTGCAATCGCAGCACTGGCTGCAGTTACGTTATTGGTGCTGAATCTCATGTCGTTCCTGGACACGGTAAATTATTACCTGGCCATGGGATATCCTTCCGGTGAGGTATATAAGCAGTTGGTACCATCTCAACTGCTACCAGGAATTTTCGAACCCGTTGCAATTTATGGGGGCATGGCTCTGCTTTTAATCTATGTCGGCAGAATCAACCAGAAGGTTTCCGATTGCCAGGCAATGCTAACACCGGCTGACTTTGACGGTGTGGTCGAAGCAAGCGTTAAGGAACCTGAGTTAATCGAGAAAACGACTGCGGAACCAGGCAACACCACGGAAGACAACCGTCCTGCAGACTAGCAGGTTACTGATTAAATGGGGACAGGTTCCCTGTCCTACTTTTTAAGATCATTTACCCCTCCCCTATAAACTATCCCGTATCACGGTAAAAGTGATACGGGATTTTTCGTCAGATCCGGTACCGGCTCAAAAAGGGTTCCCGACCGGATTTGAAAGTCATTCCTGTCCTGGACGATATATTTGGTTGATCCGCCGGTACCGGTCCATAAACCCTTCTTATTTAAGGCACCTCACTGTCTTTTCATCAAGCAGAGTCCAGACAAAACCTACGTAATAATCACTTGTGGTAAGGTTCACCCCTGATTATCTTGAAACTGCGGTAGAGCTGCTCTAACAACATGAGGACAGCCAACTGGTGGGGGAAGGTAAGCGGAGAGAAGGAAAGAACAAGATCGGCCCGTTGGATTAACTGGGGAGCCAGACCGTGGGAACCGCCGATAACAAAGACCACCCGGGATTGCCCGTGATTCATGAGATCTTCGATTTTGCCGGCCAGGGTTTCTGAAGTCATGGACTGGCCCCTGGAATCGAGGACGATAAGGTAGTCTTCCTCCTTCAGACAGGATAAAACCCGTTGTCCCTCCCTGGCCAACACGTCGGCAATCTGGGCTGGGGAGGGATTGGGAGGAGTTTTCTGCTCCAGGCCTTCAACATAGTCAACATTCACGTAAGGACGCAGTCTGGTCAGGAAATCCTTGACCCCGGTATTCAGATATGGTTCACGCACTTTGCCTACGGAAATAACCAAAAATCGCATCCATACACCTCTTGCTGCAATAACAAGCCCGCCTAACTTACGAAATCTCGCTTACCTGGCGGGCCAAAACCATTGTCTCACAAAATGATGGAAACAGGAATTTTCTGTTGGATATATTCTAACTCAAACCAGAATCCACCTCTCTTATTCATCCTGCAACACTTTATAATGGCTGCCACAAACTGGCCGGCTGGAAGGAATCTGGTTCATCAAATGATGGCAGGACCCTGTCCATCCCTGCATGCTGAATTGATTACCTCATAATATTCCGGCACTAGCCATCACTGCAGAGCGTTACCTTACAATTAAAGTTTCTTAATTTTTCCCCGGGACCCCTGGCCAGTCGTGTAACACTTAATGTAGTCTGGTCTCCCACTTTACAGTTAAACACGCATTCCTGCAGGTCATAGGCGGTGTGAATCTTCTTGCCGTTAACTGCTCTGACTATATCGTAGTCTTTTATACCAGCTTTTTCAGCAGGACCTCCCTTTATCGGTTTGACCGCCACCCCGTGGTCCACAGGGAGATTGTAATAGGTCGCCAACTCAGAAGTTAACTCGCTAACCACCTGCAGTCCTGCTACCGGGCGTTCCACCCGGCCTTTGGTGCGCAGTTCATTCACGACCTCCACCACCTGATTGGAAGGGATGGCAAATCCCATTCCTTCGTAACCAGATACTGCTATTTTTACCGTATTGATTCCGATTACCTCCCCCTGCAGGTTACACAGCGCACCACCTGAATTCCCCGGGTTTATTGCGGCATCTGTCTGTATAAGCCGAAAAACAAATCCCTCCTCAGTGGTTAAAACCCGATTCAACCCGCTTACCACTCCCACGGTTACGGTACGGGCAAATTTCTCTCCCATAGGGTTACCAATGGCAACCACCTCCTGCCCCACAGCCAGTTTGTCCGAGTCACCGAAGTCGGCTGTAGTTACTTTGATGCCCGAAACCTTCAGTAATGCCAGGTCAGTTCGCCGGTCTTTCCCGATAAGCTTGGCAGCTTTTTTGCGGCCATCGTGGAAGGACACCTGAATCCTGTCAGCATTATCAACGACATGGTTGTTGGTAACGATGTAACCGGAAGGATCAATTATTACCCCGGAACCACTTTTGGTAACCGTACGCTGGGAAAAGAAATCACCCTCATCCCCATAGCTGACAATGCTTACTATGGAGGGGCTTAAATCTCGGGCAGTCCGGATAACAGAATCGCCGTTACTTGCGGCAGCCTCACTTGGCTGGCGATTAGCAAATAAGGGCTCAATCAGCTGCGCGGAAACAAATCCGGTTGCTACCAGCAGAACCGCGAGCAATGCGATGATGATCGATCTTTTCACTTACTCACCTCCGTCTTAGTTAGTATTCTAATGACTGGTGACGAATATGTACCGGAGCGTCCTTGGTAGAGACTGTCGAGGATCCACCAAACAGCAGCTTTCTCTCATATTCGAGTAATAATCAGATGGTTTAATACAAAAATAGTCATCATTCGCTAGAGGAATGGTTCTTTTTTGGGTGAAATATGATGGTGGATGTTAGATGCTGTACGTTGCTGTAAAGGAGCGAATAATCCTTGCTACAGGTGTCAAACAAGACAGATACTAGTTTGCATAGTTTTCCATTTGCTGCGCGTTCGGCGTCAACACCTAGCGGCCTATTAAATATTAATTTAGAGGGTAAGATCGTCTACGCCAACAACACTATACTCGAATTATTTGGTTTACCGGCAGGAAAGGTTTTGGGGACCAATCTATTGTCACTTTTTATCAGGCTGTTCAGGAAACAAGGCTTTCCAAGGACATGGGAATGGCTGCGGCACATTTACCAGCCGGATGCATACCTGGTTTCTTTTCAGAATAACCAGGGCGAAATGGTTAAACTCAAGATTACGGTGCTTGAATTGGCGGAAATGGGATTCGTCGTTGTGGTAGATCGTTGTGAACCAACCGCTCCTCTTTCACAAATAGGCAATGTAATCGTAGAGCAACTACCAATACCCCTGATCCTAATACGTTCTGACGGCAGAATCGGCGCCCTCAACCAGGCATTCGAAACTCTTACCCAAGGCCGTGCTTTAGATTTTTATGGCCGATCTGTTGCAGACCTGGATGGATTGGTTCCGGGATTGCCGGCCGTGCTTCTACATACTCTGTATGAGGCCCAGCCAATGTGTGAAACAGTCCGGTTGACCCGGAATAAAAGATCGGTGTTCAAACTGGAAACCAGACCTATTACTGTATGGGGAAAGGTTAGGGCAGTTATTGGCTGCCTGCATCCGCTTGGAATCGGCGAGACATATCAAAGGTCAGAACTATCAGGCCAGAATCATAATCTAATTTCGGACCTGGTAGAAGAAACCGCCCACCGGGTGAGAAATCCGCTTACAGTCGTAAAAGGCTTTATCCAGCTTTATAAGGATGACCCGAAAAACATTCCCTGGGATCTGCTGCTGGCTGAGTTGTCCGGGATTGAAAGAACCCTGCAGGATTTAATGGTTCTCTCCCGCAACTACCGGGATAAGACCGAGCGGGTCAACCTCAATCAGATCATTGCTGAGCTATTTCCGGCTAT
>JBLNCH010000031.1:0-10690 GCA_050260485.1 Bacillota bacterium
AGCTCCTGCCTGCATTCACGGCAATCAGCCAGGTGAAGAGTCAGTCTGTTAACCTGTTCAGGTTCCAATTCCCGGTCTAGAAAGGCTTGCAGCATTTCGTAATCACATTCCAAGGTGGCTAAGCCTCCCATCCATAAACATCTTTAAGCATTTCCCGCAGCTTACTGCGGGCCCGGAAGAGATAGGTTTTAACTGTCCCGACCGGTATACCCATCGAATCCGCTATCTCTTTGTAGCTCATACTTTCCTGGTGACGCAGAGTAAGTACCAGCCGGAATTCAGACGGTAGCTCTCGCAAGGCCATTTCCAGAGCTTTTTTGGTTTCCAGCCATTCCACTCGTATCTGGGGATTTCCGCTGTTGCCGGCTATGAGGGAATCTCCCAGGGTTATGCCTTCTGCGATATCCTGGTCCAGTGACAGTGTCTCCGGGGACCGCCTGCGCAGGAAATTGATCCCGGTGTTGATTACCACCTGCCGGAGCCACGGCTTAAATGGTCGGTTAATCTGGTAGCTGTCAAGACCGGTAACTATTTTGACCATGGCCTCCTGAGCCAATTCCAGGGCGTCTTCCCGCCTCCCGGTCATCCGGAAACATAGACTGAAGATATAGCCTTCATAACGGGAGAGTAATACCCGGTAAGCGTACTCTTCTCCCCTCCGGCATTCCAGGACCAGTTGGCGGTCATCCCGGGTTTCCATCAGATATTCCTCCTGGAGGTTTCACTTCTCTATACACCTTTTTCAACAATATGTTTCAGCCGGAGAAAGATTTTAGGATTGCCGACGGTGGCAGGTATCTTGAGTATATGAAATCAATCGGTCATGGCAAGTGCAGTAAGGTTTAAAGGATAAGTCAATTTGTGTCTCTCCCAAAAGACAATACAACCGAAGAGAATCGACGCTGACCTGAGCCAGAGATAATGGGTTGCATGCGGAGGCTTGGTTGTCTCTAGATCGAAAACCTTTCCATCTTGCGATAAAGACTGCTGCGGGAGATGCCCAGTTCCCTGGCCACCCGGGTCTTATTGTTTTGGTGTTTCTGCAGGAAACTCCTGATTATCTGCTCCTGCAGCCCCGGGTCTCTGGGAAGGCGTTTATCCCAAATCGCAGCCTGATCCTCCAGATTGCACTTAAGCTCCAGTGGAATAACATCCAGCGTTAAAGTACTGCCAGTGCTGATATTGATGGCCCGTTCGATGACATTGCTCAGTTCTCTCACGTTGCCGGGCCAATCATAGTTGGAGAGTGTCTCCAAAACCTTGTCGTCCACACTTGTTATCTCTTTTCCCAGTCGGGGGCCGATAGTCTTTACAAAGTACTCGACCAGTATGGGGATATCGTCCTTTCTATCTCTTAGCGGCGGGATTCTTATATCAATAACCCTCAACCGGTAATAGAGATCCAAACGGAAGTTGCCCTTCCGAACCTCTTCCTTCAGGTTCTTATTGGTAGCCGCGATTATTCGAACGTTGACACCGGTAACATCATGCCCTCCCAGACGGGTTATCTTTCCTTCTTCCAGAACCCGCAAGAGCGAACCCTGCAGATCCAGCGGCATTTCTCCGATCTCATCCAGAAAGATGGTTCCCTGGTCAGCCAGTTCAAATTTGCCTGGGTTACCGCCCTTTCGGGCTCCCGTAAAGGCACCTTCTTCATAGCCGAAAAGCTCGCTGGATACCAGCTCCCGGGGTAGTGCGGCACAATTAATGGCGAAAAAGGGCTCCCGGCAACGGCTGCTGGCATTGTGGATCGCCTGAGCCAACATATCCTTGCCTACACCGCTCTCACCCAGCAGGAGGACGCTGGAATCAGTATTGGCCGCCATTTCTGCGCATTGGACGGCATATTTAAAATCAGGGTTTTGGCCAATAATGTCGTTAAAGGTCATCTTGGCCTGAGCCCCGGAGATCCTTTCAATCATTTTTTTATACTGTTTCATGGGCTGGATGATGATTACGGTTCCCAAGGTTCCCTGCTCTTTCGAGACCAGGGGGGTACAGCTTACCGCCAGCTTGATGCTGTCATTTTTACGGCGGATCAGCAGGGGTTCCCCGAAAAGCCTGCGTTTGCTATTAATCCTGGCGAAAAAGAGCTCATTTTCCGGCATCATCAAATCGATCAGCTTTTCGCCAACCGAATTTGAATGATCAATACCGAGGTTCTGTGCTGCCTGATGATTTATATGGATAATACATCCCTCATTGTCCAGGGTTACTACACCATCGGATATGGAATCCATAATGGCGGCTTTGTGAAGGTTGGCCATCTCACTCTGCTGGTAGGCGTTATGCAAGGCCATCTGTCGTTCTATGGCCCGGGAAGCCGCCACCGCCATGCCCATGGTATGTCGGTTGACCAGGTGATAAGGGCCAATAATATTCAGCACCCCGATCAACCTGCCTTCTTCGTCAAAGATCGGAGATGCGGAACAGGTGGCTATTGACGCGCAGAGACAATAATGCTCGTAACCCAGTAACTGCACCGGTTTGGCCAGAACCAGGGCCAGGGAGGCGGCATTGGTTCCCATAACCTCCTCTGACCATTTCGCGCCCTCGGTCAGGTTGGCTCCACCGGTAAAGTCAAGCCCGTCTTTATCACCAATCCGTTTCAGAAAATACCCCTCGTTATCCGTCAGGGCAAAAACGAATCCAGAGCCCTCCATGAACCGGTGCAGGTGTCCCATCATGATGGTGGCCTGCTCGATTAAAGACTTGTTGGCGGCTTTCCGCTCCTCCAACTCCGCCGGGCTGATTATGACATCACAGCATCTCTTGTAAGGGTTGACTCCCAGGGCTTCACTCCGCGACCAGGATTCACGGATTTCTGGAGATAAGGTTATGCCCTCATACTCACCCCGTTCTCGCAGTGATTTCCAGATCTTGATTACTTCTCTTTTGTTTTCATTCACAGCCGTATACCTCGTAGACGGGTTGTGTACCTGTATATTGATTATACCACTCCAAATACATGCAGATCGCCTGGTTGCCCCGGTGGCTCCTGCCGGACGCCGGGGCACAGGCTGAAAGCCAATACGGTTATTGGAAAAATCTTTAAATGACTTCGACCGTCTGCTGAAACCAGGTCAAAGTTAGCAATACCTGCATACCGGGAGAGTTAAAACCCGGCTGATACAGCCGTCTGCAGCTTTATCAGCCGGGATATTTAAAACTGGTAGTAAGTTGGAAAAACCTTTATGGTTAAGCGAGGATTCTCCCCGAGATTACCACCCGCTGAATCTGCTGAGTCCCTTCGTAGATCTGCAGGATCTTGGCATCGCGCATCAGTTTCTCCATGGGGTACTCCCGCATATAGCCGTATCCGCCAAAGATCTGCAGCGCATCCACCGTGATCTTCATGGCCGCATCACCGGCAAAGAGCTTGGCCATGGCACCAAGTTTGGGATCCGGATTGCCGTTGTCGATCTGCCAGGCCGCCTGCCAGACCAGTCCGCGGGCCGCTTCGATCTGGGTGGCCATATCGGCCAGCATAAAGGCTATTGCCTGATTGCTGCATATGGGGCGTCCGAACTGTATCCTCTGCTTGGAGTATTCCAGGGCCTCCTCATAAGCGCGCCGAGCCACGCCCACCGCCGCGGCTCCAATGCTCATCCTGGTTTGATCCAGGGTTCGCATGGCGATCTTGAAGCCTTCACCCTCCGCACCTAAGCGATCCCGGGCGGGGACGCGAACCTCATCAAAGATAACCTCCGCCACATGCGAGGCCCGGTCACCCATTTTATCCTCCACCTTGCCCATTGACAGTCCCGGGGCATCGCCCGGTACCAGAAATGCGCTGATTCCCCGGGTGCCCTTCTGACTGCGGTCGGTCTTGGCGAAAACGGTATTCATGGCTGCAATCCCACCATGGGTAATGAAGCACTTGGTTCCGGTCAGTACATACTCGTCGCCCACCTTTCTGGCGAAAGTCGCCATCGAAGAAGCGTCGGAACCCGCGTTGGGCTCGGTCAGACAGAATGATCCCAGCAAAGGAGCCTCTCCGAACTGTGGAAGCCACCGGTCCATCTGCTCCTCGGTACCGGCTATCTGGATAGGAACCAAGGCCAAGGTGTTGCCATCCCATGCGCCTGATATTCCCAAACAGCCATAAGCCAGCTCCTCAACCAGGATGGCCTCGGTTACGTGATCCAGTTCCAAACCGCCGTATTTAGTGGGAAGATTGAAGTTCCACAGACCGATATCAAATGCTTTCCTGATTATATCCCATGGCATCTCGCCGGTTTTATCATATTGAGGCGCCGCCGGGATTATCTCGGAACGTGTAAATTTCCGGGCCAATGACTGCATCTCTTTTTGTTCATCAGTCATTTCAAAACTTATCATGCCGATTCCACCTCCAAATACTGTGAGTCCGGCAGCAGGGACCATTATACATTCCCCGCTGCCACCAACCAGGGAGTTTACTCAACCCAGATTATGCACCCGGCACCCTGGGTCAGACCCCCACAGATAGCACAGGCTGCATACCCACCGCCGTTTTCTTTCAGGTTATAAGCGGCGGTCATCATGATCCGCGCACCGCTGGCGGTATTGGCATGCCCCACTGCGATAGCGCTCCCGTTGACATTCAGTTTCTTCTTCAGTTCCTGATAAAGGTCGGCATCGTTGTCAAGAATAGGTTTCTCAGATGCTTCCTTTACCATGGCCTGATAATCTCCCTCAAGGAATCTTCGGTTGGACAGGAGTTTGGTAGCTACCAGCGGAACACAGGCAAAGGCCTCATTGATCTCAATGAACTTCATATCGTCAACCGTCAAACCAGTCAAATCCAGGCACTTTTTGATGGCGAATGCCGGTGATACCGGCATTATGCGCGGCTGCAGCGCAATCGAAGACATCTCCACCACCGTATACAGTATTTCGAGTCCCAGCTGTTCAGCTTTCTCACGCCTCATGAATATCTGGGCACAGGCTCCATCATTCATGCCCGGCGCATTTCCGGCGGTGACCGTGGGATTGCCGAAAATCGGCTTCAGTTTTGCCAGGTCCTCAATCCTGATGTCCGGGCGGTACTGCTCATCAATGTCCAGAAGTTTGGAGGAAATTACATTGCCCTTTTTGTCTGTCTTTATCAACTCATAAGGAACAATCTCTTTTTTAAAGAAACCACGTTCCCAGGCCTTGCCATAATTCAGGTGACTGTTAAGAGCAAACTCATCCTGTTCTTCCCGGGAGATCCCGTATTCCTGGGCGACATTACCGGAATCAACCGCCACCGGCGCATAATCCTTGTAACCGAGAGGAATGATCGGGTCCTCCACCAAGAAGGAGGTATGGCGCTTGCCTTCCCAACGGATACCGCGCAGGAGGAAAGGCACGGTGCTGAAACTGGTAGCTCCTCCGGTCATGACCACCTCAGCTTCACCCAAGCGGATGCTCCGGCAGCCATACTTAACGGCATCCATTCCTGAGATACAGGCCTGGTCAAAGGTAACTGAAGGCTTTTCCGCTGGGATACCCGCTTTCAACATACTCTGCCGGGCGGTAACCGGTGTATACGGATCCTTGCAGTTGGTGGTATCACCGCATCCCCACCAGACCTCATCAATCATTTCCGAATTGAGTGCTATCCTGTCCAGGGTGTTCTTCATCGCCAAAGCACCCAGGTCATAGATATCTACATCTTTCAGCGAACCGCCGAAACGTCCAAACGGAGTCCTGGTAGCAGCCACACAGACCATGTCATCCTTGCTCTTCCTAAAAGACATTTACGCCAACTCCTTTCCAATTCGCCTCTACTTTGGGTAACTCCAACTCCAAACCGAAAAATGTTTGCGGGGTGATATCATACCCCGGCATAAATGCCTGAAAACCTACATCGCAACATAGCCGCCATCAACATTCAAGATAACTCCCGTGACATAGCTGGCACCCGGGGAGGCCAGGAATAAAGTAGCCGCCTTTAACTCGTCATCGCCGCCGAAACGGCCCATAGGTATCATTTCCAGGTAAACTTCTTCCTTTGTTGCCAGGCTGTCCTCAGTCATGTGGGAAGGAAACCACCCTGGTGCAATAGCGTTGACGGTAATATTGTAACGGGCCCATTTTACGGCCAGATCCTTGGTCAGACCGGCAATTGCGGCCTTACTGGCCTGGTAGGCTACCGTATCCATAATTTCCGGTTTGGCGCCTACAAACGAAGCTATAGACGCTATATTTATGATCCGGCCGTAGTTCTGCTTGGACATAATCCTCGCGGCCTGCTGCATGCAGAGCCAGGGCCCTGTCAGGTTGGTGTTTATCACCTTGTCCCAACCGCTGCGCGGATACTGCAGCGAAGGAGCACCCCAGGTAGCTCCGGAGTTGTTAACCAGGATATCCAGCCGGCCAAACTCTCTCATCACCAGCTCGAACAGGGCATCTATTTCCTCTTCCTTGGTTACGTCGCAGCGGGCCGGCAGTACCTTAACCCCCAGTTCCTGCGTCATCTTTTCCGCAGCCGCAGCACACCGGTCAAGTTTGCGGGCTGCGATAACCAAACTGGCGCCGGCCTCTGCCAGTGCATAGGACATCTGAACCCCTATACCGGCTGCTCCACCGGTAACTATTGCAACCTGTCCCGACAAATCAAACAATTCCTTAATGTGTCTCAATCACAATCCTCCTCTCCTGTGGTCACCCAGTGTATACCCAAATTAGAATGCAAATTCCGTGCCAGGATTTAAAATGCGGTTCTACCGGCATTACCGCTGGATTCAATAACAACAGGGTGTCCCAAATGGGACACCCTGTTGTCCGCTGTATGTCCCAAGTGGGACACATTGTTGTTCGTCAAGCCGATATTCAAGACCGGCTATCTGTATTAGGCGAGTCCAGCCAGAGACCGAAAAAGCTTAATCCGGTACAACCATAACCTTTATACAGTTATCCAGCCTGTCCTTAAAAATCCGATATCCCTCCAGGATTCTGCTGAAAGGTACCTCATGAGTGATAAGAGAAGTAAGGTCCAACTGCTTATGTTCAATAAGTTTCAGCAACCGGCTCATCTCATGGAGCGAGGTATATCCGGATACTATCGTCAGGTTCTTATAAAACACCTTTCCCATGGCCAGTCTAATACTGAAGGGAGTCATGCCTATGGCTGATATAATTCCGCCTTTCGCAGTGCATGTCAGGCAGTCATCAACCGCGGCCTCAGCTCCCGAAGCTTCTATCGCGGCCTGAACTCCAACACCCCCGGTTAACCTGCGAATCTCAAAACCTGCCCGGGCAGAGCGGGCGTTAATAGTATGGGTAGCTCCCAGGCGTTTTCCTGCCTCCAGACGATAGTCCTCCAGGTCAGCCAGGATGATTCGTGAGGGTGAAAACAAGCGGGCACAGGCTACCGTGCACAGCCCTACCGGTCCGGCCCCAAAAATGGCCACATCATCTCCCGGCTGAATATTCCCATTGATCACGCCAATATAACCGGTGGATAAGATGTCACCGACGAACAAGGCCTCCCGGTCGGAAACGGAATCAGGTATGTGGACAACCGATGAATCAGCGAACGGAATACGGACATACTCCGCCTGTAACCCGGGCAGATCACCCCGGGCTTTGCCCACACCAAACTGGAGGTCCGCGGCGCAGGCATAAGTTCTCCCCGCCCTGCACTCCGGACAGGTCCCACACCAAACCATGTAGGGTATTGCTACCCGGTCACCTGGTTTGAAGGATTTTACCCCCGTTCCAACCGCCTCAACTACCCCCACACCCTCATGGCCAATGATAAAATCAGGTTTTAACGGTACTTCCCCGGTAATGAAGTGGATATCGCTCCCGCAGATTGATGCGGCGGTCACCCTGACTATGATGTCACCCGGTTCCATAATAATCGGTTTCTCGGTTTCCTCCAGTGACAGTCGGAGATTCTCTCTTAAGAACAGTGCTTTGATAAGTCAACACTCCTTGCTCCAACGGCTTTTATTTTCCTGATATTCAGCAATGGTATCCTGGAAAAGGCCAGGTTTTAAGCGATAGCGCTTATGCGTAACCGGCATGAACGCTGATTACATAGTTCAAGGAATTTTCCCCTAGCAGATCAGGTGCAGCTTCTGCGGCAGCAGTTTGAATTCAGCGTCAAGCATCCCGGGCTGCTCGCCGTCAACATTCAACAGTACTTTTTGATGGGAAGTTGCCCGGACATGCTTACCGCGCATGAGGTATACCTTGGGGTAACTCAGGTGGGTACCCGTGTAAATCCGGTGCAGGTTGGCTATGATTTCAGGCTTGGTCATGCCATCGACTATGATAATATCGAAATGACCGCTATTCAGCCTGGCTTCAGGAGCGATATGCATACCACCGCCAAAATACCGGCCGTTGGCAACCGCCACCAGGGTAGCCTCCCCGTGGTAGCGGGTAACCCCATCAATCTCCAGCGTCAATTCCCGGTTGCGGTACTGAACCAGGGTGGCTATGGTCCCCCATAAAAATGAGATCTTACCACCAAAGGCCTTGGTGGTCCGGTTAACCCGGTCAGCCGTCTCACCATCCATACCCATACCGGCTACGTTGATATAATAGCTGGCAGCCTTATTTCCCGATGAATCCTGATAGCAGACCTGACCGATATCAATGGTTCTGGTGTGGTTCCGGGCCAGGGTCCGACAAGCCCGCTTAATGTCCTTGGGGTAATTGATGGTTTTGATGAAGTCCCGTCCGGTACCACTGGATATCAAACCCAGGCGGGCCTCCGGATTAATCGGGCAGCCATTTTCCAGTTCAAAGAAGCCGTTCAGCACCTCATTCAGGGTACCATCTCCACCCACTGCAATAATGACCCGGTAACCCCTCTTCAGGGCGGTCCTGGTTAACTGGGTTGCCTCTTTGCTCTTCGATGTGATTTGTGCATCGAATTCAATCCCGGCATTCCTTAGCTGTTCAGCAATCCGCGGCCAATTACGACCGGTCCTGCCATTCGCAGAAGCCGGATTCACTATAACCATGCTTTTCTCCAACCCCTTGTCCTCCCCAACATTCACGAATTTTATTGCATAACCTGCTCACTTACGGCTACCAGAAAGGAGTAATCTGCCTGGCATGCACGGAATACACGGCTAAAGCAAATCTCGTGTAGCCACCACGTTAACCCCGGTTCCGGCCACATTCTCCAGTACAACTTCACCGCTATATACCGGTGCCTTGATCCTAATCCGACTGATTTCTTTCATACATTCGAAGACCACGGCTTTGGGGATCTCTTTATCGGTCTTAACCGGCAGCCTGGAAATCCTGGCACCATCAATCTTTACCGTGGTAGTCAGAATACGGGTCGGATTGATCAACTCCTTTTCGGCATAGGGCGGGCCCAGCTTGCAGCCGTTCCCTGAAACCTTGATTACCCGGTTGTCTTCCACTACAAGCTCAAGGGAACAGCTCATGGGACAGAGTATACAGGTGAGAGTAGTAGTTGTAGTACTCACTGCCCCATACCTCCCCTGTTTTCAAGTTCGACCAGAATAGCACTTCCTTCTGCTGCCTCTTTAAGCTTTTCCGGGGGGATTCTAACCGTTACCATCTCTGGGGGTTTGACCACCCGCTCCCTGCGGCCGGCCAATACCTTTTCACCGCTCTTAACTGTGATTCGCACATTTGACCCGGCCTCTTCCACCCGCAGGTAGAGATTAACAGGTTCCACCGCCCTTGCGGGTGTTATCTGTTGCGGCACCACCAGCCTTATCCCCGCTCCGGCCATAACCGGCACCGGTTTTCGCTCGGGGAGTTGGCCTCTGACAAAACGCGCAGCTCCTATGCCGGCGGTCTCTCCCGTGTAGGTTACATAATCAACCAGGTCATATACATTGAGTACATTGCCACAGGCAAAAATCCCTGGTTTGCTGGTTTCCATCCATTCGTCGACTACCGGGCCTCCGGTAAGCTGGTCAATAATAACCCCCATCTTCTCCGACAGCTCATTTTCCGGAATCAGCCCTACCGATAAGACGACGGTATCGCAGGGAACAAAACGTTCAGTACCGGCAATCGGTTGGCGCTCGGCATCAACCTGGCATACTGTTACCCCCTCCACCCGTTTTTTCCCGTGTATCAGGCTGATAGTGTGCTCCAGGTACAGGGGGATATTATAATCATGAAGGCATTGGACAATGTTCCGGGTCAGGCCGCTCGGTTGCGACAGGATCTCGTAAACCCCTTCGACCTCAACCCCTTCCAGCGTTAAACGGCGGGCCATGATGAGGCCAATGTCACCGCTGCCCAGTATCACCGCCCGCTTTCCCGGCAAGAGCCCTTCTATGTTGACCAGGCGCTGCACCGCTCCTGCCGTAAATACACCGGCCGGACGGGTCCCGGGAATAAGCAGCTGAAACCGGGTCCTCTCCCGGCATCCCATGGCCAGGATCACGGCTCCGGCTCTGATCTTCAGCATACCCTGACTCGGGTTAACCGCCAGGATAGTCCGTTCCTCAGAAATTTCCAGGACCGTGGTATTGAGAAGGCATTCCACGCCGCTATCGGCAGTCAGAGCTTTATACCGGTCAGCATATTCAGGACCGGTGAGCCTCTCTTTCATAACGAAGGTTCCAAAACCGTCATGAATACAGTGCGGCAGTATACCACCCAGGTCATAGTCCCGTTCCAGCAGCAGCACCTGTTCAGCGCCGGCTCTTTTGGCGGCTACGGCCGCCGCCATTCCTCCCGGACCGCCGCCGACCACCGCAATGTCTACAGA
>JBLNCH010000032.1:0-15374 GCA_050260485.1 Bacillota bacterium
GCGATCCACCGGCAGGACCCCCTAAAACCTTATTTACCTCTTCCCTGATCTTTTCTAGATCGGCCCCCAGATTGAGGAGTGCCCGGGCACCGACTCCTTCTCCTTCCCTAATCAATCCCAACAGAATGTGCTCGGTCCCCACTGCTGCGTGGTTTAGCTCTCGGGCCTCCTCCTGGGCATGCATAATCGCTCGCTGGGCCTTTTGGGTAAATCTTCTAATCATCTTTATCCCTCCTTCGATTTACTTAAAGTGTTTTTAATTACCTGGGCGCGGATTATATCCCGCTCCGTGGTATCCATCTTTCGCCCTACGGCCGCCTGTAAATGCGCCGGCCTGATGGCGACCATCAATTCGTTAATAATACGACGGGGAATTGGGGGGAGTATTTTCAAGTCCACCCCTAACGCAACATCTGATAAAAGTGCCAGAGCTTCATTGGAGGTAATCACCCGAGCATGGGTAATCAATCCGTAAGACCGCCAGACCTTGTCCTCCAGTTGATGTTTCATTTCAGCCTGCAACCTTTCTCGGGTGTTTCTCTCCTGCTCCAGAACATGCAGGGTAACCGTCCACAGGTTATTAATAATATCCTCCTCGGTTTGACCCAGGGTTATCTGATTGGATACCTGGTAGAAATTTCCTAATGCTTCCGTACCCTCTCCGTATAAACCGCGAACTGTCAAACCAAGCTGTGCGATATTATTGAATACGGCCCCTTTCTGATGAGTCATGGTAAGTGCGGGTAGATGCAGCATCACCGAAGCCCTCATCCCTGTACCAACGTTAGTCGGGCACGATGTCAGGTATCCCCACTGGTCATCAAACGCATATTCCAGACCTTTTTCCAGTAAATCATCAATATCATCTGCATAACGGTATGCCTGGTTGAGCTGTAAACCTGAAAGCAGGCACTGTATTCTTAAATGATCCTCTTCATTTACCATAATGGCTATAGATCCGGTTTTATTTGTTATTATTCCCCGGTAGGGAGAAGCTGCCTCTGCATGTTCCGGGCTGATAAGATGCTTTTCCAGAAGCATCTGGCGTTCCATATCTGACAGCTTGCTCATCGAAATCAGATCCAGGTCAGGCGCATTCTTCAAACCATTGCGTATCGTCTCCCACACCTTTTCCGCCAGCTTTGGCTCGGACAAAAGTTGCGGGAAAGGCAACTGGGCCAGGTTGCGGGCCAGCCGGATTCGACTGGTAATTACTATATCTGTTTCAGGTCCATCAGCCTCCATCCAGCTGACTACCGGACTCTTGATAAGCTCCTTTAACGACATCTCCAGATCACCTCAGTTCCTGGTTTTTTTCCAGATTCTTAATTCTATCTCTTAATTCAGCGGCTTTTTCATACTGTTCCTTAGACACAGCCAATTGCAGCTGTGCCTTCAACTGCTCAATTTCTCTTTGCAGCTTGACCCTGCTGGCCCCTCTTTTCGGGAGCTTTCCAGTATGGACCGTATTGCCGTGGATTCGCCGCAGGGTAGGCTCAAGCTGCTCCCGGAATACCTCATAACATTGACTACAACCAAGCCTGCCGTGTTGTCCGATGGCTTTCGGACTGATATGGCAATTGGGACAAGACTTGGTGGCTATCACCGGCGGCTGGACCTGCCCCACATGAATAGGCCCGAATCCAAAGAAGCTTCCCAGGAGCTTGGGTAATGATGCACCACCCAGGTTAAAGAAGCCCATCCCTTTTTGGGCCGCACACTCGGGGCAGAGATGTAACTGCACCTGTTTACCATTAAACATTTCGGTTATCGTCACCGCTGCGGGTCTGGATTTGCATTCCTCACAATACATCCCATCATTCCTCCATTTCTTCAAGCAAGCTCATTACCGCCTTCATGATTCTGTACCTGACACCATCGCGTTCGCTGGTAGCCAGTTCAAGAACTTCACGGTTAATAATCGTCTGCAGCAGGATAGCCTCCCTGCTGGTCAAATGCCCATTTGCCGCCAAGTTCTTAATAATGTCCTCCGCCTGGGCTTGACTGATACCCGGGCCATCAGATCGCTCCTTTATTGGAACCTTGCGGATCTTGATAAAACCCCGCCCCCCACGCTTACTTTCGGTTATAAAACCTTCGTTCAGGGTAAATCTGGTTCCCAGGACATAAGTAATCTGAGAGGGAGCGCACTGGAAAGTCTCGGCCAGTTCAATACGTTGAATCTCCACCTCATCATTTTCACTGCGATCAAGCAAAACTTTAAGATATCTTTCAATCCTGTCTGACAGACTACGCATAAAAGTTCTCCTTTGACTTTCTTTGACTTTTCATTTTCTATTTTATGGGCTTATTAGAAAAACGCAAAACCCTGGCGATGCCAGAATATCGCGATATCGGGCAATTATTATTGACTATTGTTAACTTTTCTTTTGTTTTCTATTATTTGCTTTCATTCTGGGGTCAAGAGGACAGTTGATGGGAGGCGTTTGATGTTGAGGAGGATGGTAGCGTTTTCCCCGTGAATTACTAGTCTAGAAGAGGTTGGAACTAAGAAATCATTCTATGTCCTGCCAATACAGGTCGACCCGGTCTCCGGATTTTACCGGGGTTGTAAAACCAGCCTCGACGCCGTTAACTTTGATGACCAGGTTTCCCGAAGGTTTGGGGGTTACAGTTATTTGAGTCAGCAGGTCACTGACAATAGTAGAAACCGCTTGTGGTTTTACTTTTAACACGGCTCCATCTTCCAGGGGGTGATCCAGGCTAACGGTATTGCCGTTCATCTGCAATAGGATCCCTCCTCTTTGAAGAACCAGCGGCTGGTTGTTGACGATCAGTTCCACTGAGGTTTGTGTATCGTTAATATCAAGTACCTCGCGCAGCGTGGGTGTATCCTGCATGGAAAAATCGATATGATCACCGAACTCGGCCAGACTGTCGAGGTCAACCCTCTCCCCATTAAGCCGAACCCTGCAGGGACTCCACTCCTGAGTAACGTCCCGGTCATTTACGGAGAAGCGAAAAGTTTTCCCGCTTAGCGTTTCTTGATCGACCCCGGCTTTAGCCAACAATTCCTTTACAGGCTGACCGGTAATCACCTCTACTTTTGCCCGGTCAGGAACTGTTTCATCCCATCCCTTTAATTGACCATTGACATAAACCTTCGGTGACACGGTAACCGGTTCCCCATTAACGAATATAGTACCTTGGGTATTGTCCACCAGGTCCTTAACCAGGATTGTGGCATCCTCCCCATCCTTCCCGGGAACAAATTCCACGTGATCTCCCGCCTGTACATGGGTATTAAAGGCCGCTGTTATCCCGTTAACCTTAATGGTTGAGGGAGTTCCCAGGCTTCCCTTGAAAGTCCTGAGGACTCCGTTAACTTCGACAGTCAGCCCCATACCTGGGCGTCCATATAGGTTGTTGAGACTGAATCCTGACGCCAGGAGGGCAGTGGAGACGGTGATCTCCTGTAAACCCCAAAGAGGAATTTCATGGTTATTGATCTTGACTTTAACCAGCGGGAGAGGACGGGAGGTCATAGCGTTGAGTCCAATACCAATCGGGGTTACCGCCTGCGGTCCAGTTAATGCAGGGTGCTCCCCCTTTACCCCGTCAAGTGTCTCCCGGGTACGGATACCTACTCTATTGGGGGGTAATTCCAAAGCATTAGCTAGATCCTTCAGCAGTCCGGGGGTTAGGCTGCCTCCCCCTACACAGACGACCGCATCCGGAGCTTTCTGGTTGACCATTAGGATCTCCCGGGCGATACTGGTCGCCAGATCCCTGATAACCGGCTTGATACGTTCAATAATCACTGCAGCTGTCTCTGTTATCCGGTTTTCTAAAACATCAACAAAAGTCAGGGTTTCCTTATCACACAACTGGCGCTTCACTTTTTCTGCTGTATTAAAATCCAACAGGTACTGTTCTGCCAAACTCTCGGTAATTTCGTCTCCGCCCACCGGTACCATGGCATAGGCGACTATTTTTTCTTTTTGAACTACAGCAATATCGGAAGTACCGGCACCGATGTCTACCAGGGCCAGATTCAGCAGACGCATATGAGGGGGGATGGCAGCAGTCAGTGCAGCTATAGGTTCCAGGGTCAGGCTGCCGACCTCCATCCCAGCCTTTCTCAGGGCGGAAAACAGGCTATCAACAACTACCCGGGGCAGAAAGGTAGCAATTATCTCCACCTCAATCTTATGGCCTGTCTGACCGACCAGGTTCTGCAGCACTTGATCGTCCAGGGTGTAATTAACCACGCTGTATCCAACACAGAAATGATCTTGTAGAGCCTTATCATCGCCGGCAATTTTCCTCTGGGCTTTTTGAACTGCCTCCAGTTCCAGGGCCTTGATTTCTTCCCAGGTGATCTCCAGCATGTGGGATCGAGAGGCGGTTGCTATCCCGGTTACCGTCCTTAAAGCCCGTCCAGCCGCAGCGACTGCTGCCTGTTTCAGCTTCAAACCGGTGGATTTTTGCAGACGGTCTTTGATCACGGCAATCTCAGCAGCTACTGCTTCCACGTCATGGATCTGTCCATCATACATCGACCGTGCTTCGTGTTCCAGGTATTCTACCGCCTGAACCACTATTTCATCAGACTTCTCCAGCAGGATACCTACAATTGAGCGGGTGCCAATGTCCAATGCCAGAACCCGCTGGGGTCTTTTGGTTTTGTTCGTCTTCTGTTTAGCCATCAGGTTATTCCTCTAATGATTCGATAAAACCTTCTTCGATAATAATTGGCAAATTTCCTGCTCAGGCATGGTGAGGGATTCGGTGCGTGTCGGTGGGTGATTGCATCAAAAAGGATGGCAGATGGCGAATATGCCGAAGATGCATAAATAATCCATAACAGATTCAGTTTTTGCACCGTCGGAAAGCTCTGTTGATGCCAACCGGTCCCTTATGAGTGTTGGACTGGTTGTTCGCCTTTCAGTACTTTCAGGACCAGCATGGCGTTCTGATCAGCTTTCTCTTTAAGTTCTGCCACCTGGTTAAGTATCTGCGATGATGAATAATTATCAGGGTTGGAAATGGACTGGTTCAACCTCCAGGCCACAACCTCCGGATTGAAATCCTCATTTCCAAAGAGGGGTTTTTTGTTGAACTGTTTGAGGAAGGTTTCCACCTTGGGATCATAAGATATGCCCTCGAAGGGGGTACCGACACAGGCGGCGAAAATCAGGGAGTGTAATCTCATTCCCACCAGCAGTTTTAAGTGGGAGATGAGGCCCATCAACCCGGTCGAAGTAAACTGGGTTTCCGCGATGGTTACCGGAGATTTCATCAGCTGCCTGATCCGCATAGAATACTCCAAATCAACCGGGTGTTGGAGGGGAATAAGCAATAAGGGGTGACCTGATTGCGCCAGCTTATCCAGCAGTTGGGCTATCTTATGTTCAGTATATATGTTCCAGTTACGTATGGAAATCCCGATGATCCCCTGATCTTTTTGGAGCCCCAATTCAATAAGATATGATTCAGCCTGTCGAATTTCTTCTTTGGTGGGACGCAAGGAGAATACAGGATCGGCAGTAACCGATACCGGAGGCCGACAGACACCAATTGATCTCAGCAACTCGGCAGATTCGTTGTCCCGTAGAGTAATCAGCTCAACCTGGTTGGCCACCAGCTTGATAAGCCACCGGCTGAGTTTCCTCTGTACCGGACCCACTCCCTGAGCATAAAAAACTACTCGGGTTTTTAACAGCTTGGCCAGCACGACAATCCCCAAATAATAGGGAATGGAGAGCGGCCCGGTTACGTCCTGGAGCAGGCTTCCTCCCCCGCTTATCAGGAGGTCTGCCCGGGATAATTCTCTAGTCAGCACTAGGGGATTAACCCGGCTGACAGCACGAACCCCATGCACTAAAGCAGTTCGTGCCGGATTTCCGGATAAAACTGTGATCTCAAGTGTCGTGTCTACTGCTCTAAGCGAGTTACTAATGGCGGTAAGCAGGGCTTCATCACCCGCATTATCAAAACCATAGTAACCTGACAACACTATACGCATTAAGAACTCCTTGCCTAAAATAAGTTTAGCTATGAATCATCAAGTCCGGTATATCGACCGGTATTTGTTTTACTCTCCTGTCCATTCAGTAATGAATCTTTCATCGGGATTGAGGGCGGTTTCTGCCTCCCCGGCCTTCCTTTAATACCAACCACGCAAACTTCGGCAGCGCCAGCTGCCTTTTTATCCTGGCTGGTTCACTTATCAGGCGAAATAACCATTCCAGACCCAAACGGCGCCATATCCTGGGTGCCCGTTTGACTTTGCCGGCCAGGACGTCAAAAGTTCCACCGACCCCGATGCATACTGGCACCCTTAGCTCCTCCAGGTGGGTAGCAATCCAGATATCCTGACGCGGCGCACCTAATCCCACCAGGAGTATATCCGGGTGAACGGTTCTGATCTGTTCTATTATTTGGGGAGATTCCTCATCAGCAAAGTATCCATGATGCACACCGGCAACAACCAGAGGTGGGTCTGAATTTGCCAGTTTTCCGGCAACTTTATCCGCAATTCCGGGTTCGGCTCCCAGGAGGAATATTCTCCAATTCCGTTTTCGGGCGATATCCAGGATTCTCAATGTCAGGCCGATGCCCGTTACTCGCCTGGAAATGCGCCAGCCTGCACGGCGTAAGGCCCAGACCGCGCCGATCCCGTCCGGTGTCACCAAGCGGGCTCTTGAATACATCTCTCTTAATTGCCGGTTGTCTTGAGCCCGGTATATCATTTCCGCATTTAGAGTTATCACCTGAGATGGTACCCGGTTTTGAATAGCGTCCTCAACAACCTTAAGTGCTCCCTCCATGTCGACTACATCCAGGCGACATCCCAGTATCTCTGCCCGATCATGATCCAATGACATGTCCTCCCGCCTAATTACAACTAAAATCTTAATACTTATCGTTAGGCCATGCAATTGCAAAACAAACAGCAGGGGCGCCAAATATTTAACGCCCCTGTCCTTATTATTTACGCTGAGCTTTTACCTTTTACCTGCTGCCGGCTTGATTTATGAGCTTATCCAGTGTCTGGTCTTCAGCCTGTATCACCTTATGCATGACCTCGTAGGCACGGACTACCGTTATCAGATCGACCATCTCCTTTACCGCGTTGACATTAGATGATTCCAGGTAACCCTGGATCACCTGTGGGTTGTCAGGGGTTTCAGGCTCCTCATCCCCCGCGGCAAACAGATCATCCCCGATTTTGGTTAATCTGGTCTGGTCAGGAAACCTGACAATATCCAGGGTGTCAACGGTTACCCCTCCTTGAACCAGGTTGCCATGTTCGTCAACCACAAAATCCCCATCTACGTATATGTATCCATTGATCCCCAGCACCGGCTGCCCGTTGGCATTGACAAGCCTTCTGTCAGAAGCCACGGTAAAGGCACCATTTCTCGTATAGCGAACCCCCTCCGGTGTCTCGATGCAAAAGAAGCAATCCTGTCCCAAGGCCAGATCCCAAGGGTTTTCCGTGGCCTTGTAGGCACCGGTACTGTAATCGGTCACTATTTGATAGACTGCGGCCACGGTTCCAAGGCTGCCAATATTTTGCGGCTTAACTGGCTGGGGAAGCGAGTTACGCCAGGTAACCTCTCCCATCCTCTTGATTAACATTGACGGAAATTCCTGCGAAATTACCGTATCCTTTTTGAAACCTGAGGTATTGACATTAGCCAAATTATTGGCCAGGACATCCTGGCGAGTCATTTGTACCATCATCCCGGAACACGCGGTATAAAGTCCTCTGATCAAAGTCTCACCTCATCATTATTACGAAACTAGGTCTTAACATCAGTTGTTGTATTAAACCCGGCTCGCTGATATTTCCGGTATCTATCTATAATATCGGATTTAACCGGTCTATCTTTAGACAAAATAAAAACTAGGCACCATTTTACTGGTGCCTCTTTAATATGATTCCCAGGGCAATAAACCGTCTTGTTACAGAACCCTTCTAGCCGCCTGTTTTTGTTGTGACAGGTAACCAATATTATTCAAGGCTTTTCCGGTTCCCAGAGCCACACAGGATATAGGGTCATCGGCGACGTGCACCGGCAGGTTGGTCTGGTTGGAGATCAACATGTCCAGACCATGGAGCAGAGCGCCGCCCCCAGTCATGACTATCCCGTTATTTAATATATCTGATGCCAACTCGGGTGGCGTCTTTTCTAGGACTTCTTTGACGGCATTAACTACCGCCTCCAGCACCTCCTGTAAGGCTAACCAAGTTTCGCGTGAGGTTACTCTGATGGTACGAGGGAGCCCGGTCAAAAGATCTCTGCCTCTCACATCCATAGCATCCTCTTTATTCTGATACGGCGGAAATGCGCTGCCAATCTGGATTTTGACCTCTTCGGCGGTCCGCTCTCCGATCAGGAGATTGTACTCTCTTCTGATATAACGAATGATGGCGTCATCAAACTTGTCCCCTCCAATGCGAAGAGAGCTCCTACAGACTATACCCCCTAATGACAGGACCGCAATATCAGTGGTGCCCCCCCCGATATCAACGATCATGTTGCCAGTCGGATCTGAGATGTTAATCCCGGCCCCCATAGCTGCAGCCAACGGTTCCTCAATTAAAAAAGCCTGTCTGGCACCGGCCTGTAAGGTAGCCTGCCGCACTGCTCGTTCCTCAACATCAGTAGCCCCGGTAGGTACACAGACGATGATCCGCGGTTTGAACATCAGCCTCTTACCTACCACTTTACGGATAAAATAGGTCAGCATCTTTTCAGTCATTTCATAGTCAGCGATAACTCCATCCCTTAAAGGACGAACCGCAACGATGTATCCAGGCGTTCGGCCCAGCATGCGTCGCGCCTCTTGACCAACGGCAATAACGCGGTCAGTGTCTTTATCAATTGCCACAACGGAAGGCTCTTGCAGTACTATCCCTTTGCCCTTGCGAAAGACCAGGATACTGGCTGTGCCCAGATCAATGCCCACATCCTCGGAAAAAAACACCTGTGCCCCTCCTGTCAACCACTTATTCTTCTTTTAGTCATTGCGATATACTTCGATGAGAAGGAGGATATTCCTTCATTTTATTGCATTTAAATTCTAAATCTGGTTCTGAGACATATACTTCTGACGAGTGGCCTCCCCACCTCTAAGATGACGTTCCGCTTTGTTTTTCAGCATTACTTTACTGACTTCTTCCGCCAATTCTTTATTTATTCTGGGTAGGCGTTCGGAGACATCCTTGTGGACAGTACTTTTGCTTATACCAAAAACATCGGCAGTCTGCCTGACTGTTGCCGAAGTCCGAACAATGTACTTACCCACCTTTACCGCTCGTTTGCGAATGTAGTTTTGCACCGCTTTCCCCCCAGTCTTTTTTAAATGTGTATTCGGCCGGGTAGCGGCGTATTCATTAAGGTCCTCAGAAGGGCGGAAAAAATGAGTAATGCTTTCTGTTTTCATGGCAGGTTAATTATGGAAAACCAAGAGCGCCATTGCAATACAAGATATCACGGGAAATAATCGCGGGTTACTGACGTTTCTAATGCCAACTCCCCTAATAGTAAACCCTGTATAAGGTAATGCCCTTATAATAGTAATGCAGAATTTGCCGGTAGTTTTTCCCCTGTTTGGCCAGGCCATTCGCCCCATACTGGCAAAGCCCCACCCCGTGACCGTTGCCCATCGTGGTAACAGCCACGGTTTCATCATCTACAGCTATGGTGAATTTGGCCGATGGCAGCTTCAATGCCTCACGAACCTGCTGCCCGTTCATGACGGTATTCCCCCAGGTCACCTCTTCTACGGTGCCGTTTTCAGTTGATTCCAGATGCTGCGGGATTAATGGAGTTGCCGGATCCAGACCCAGCAATCTCTGGAACTCTTCAATCGAAATATTAAATGTCCTGCGGTAATGGGGAGATCCACTATCCCACAGGCATGGTACCCCCTGTAAATACTCGTGCTCATGACCCCATACCGTCTGTGAGCTCTCAGTATGACCTCCACAGGTGGAGTGATAGACCGGTTCAACCAGTTCTCCATTAAGGGTAACCACCTCACCCCGGGTAGCCATAACTGCCTGCCGGACTTTGTGAACTGCCCAATCGTTATCCGGGCAACGTTTAAGGTACGCAGCTGGTGTCACATAGGCCTGGCAATGTTCGATATCGTCACAGACACTGGCGTGCGGCTCATGCCCGGCTTTGGAGAAGTGTTTCTTGAAAGTATACGTGCGGGCACAGACCGCCTGGGCTTTAAGTGCTTCTGTATCGAAACTGGCGGGCATTTCTGCTAGCACTACCCCGACCAGGTATTCTTCAATAGGTAATTCTACGATCGATCCATCAGCCTTCAGAAGAAGTCGGATCATAAATCCATACTGGTTTTTTTTTCGACAGGTATCAATTATTACGGTAATGGTTGTAAGGATCAGCAACACAGCAAGTATTGAAACTATTTGTTTTCTCACCAGTTCAACCTCCGTGTACTCCTCACAATACTTGTTTATGAAACCTGGGGCTGACACATGCCTCCAGACCGCAAGCTCAATCGGCTTCATGTATTCACGACTAAAGCACCCAAGCAAACAAAAAGCCCCGTAATTACGGGGTGTTCATTTTGTGGTTCTTCTTTTTAATACTGGAATTCAAGCATTATTACATAGCCGCAAGGTCTTTTTTTCTCTCCTCTAACTGAAGATATTGCCTACGATACAACTCCATATTTTTAATTCGCCTTGCCCTTAACAAAGCCTCTCTACGCCTCTTGCGTTCAAGCCCTTTTTTCTCCACTTTGAGGGTTATTATATAGATTACAATGCCCATTAAAACTTTGAATATTATATACCCTACAGCAATCAGCAGGAATATTTTTTGGAGTGCAGTCATGGCAACACCTCCTCCCTCATTCTCTTCTCATACACTGTATATCTACGTACGAGCTGTGCTTAATCTCTGCTCACCGAATCGGGCGAATTGTTGTTGGTCACTGGATTCCGAACCGGTAATAGCCTTGGTCGAATATCCTTCAAGTTTTGTTGCCATTGTCCGCTTATTTGGTTGGTAGACGAATATGTTATTCATTCTAGGAGGTCCTGCCAAAACTAGTCGGCATCTATCAACTTCTTTCGTCTTTCGTAGTCTTCGTATTGCTTACGGTATAATTCGCGATTCTGGAGCCATCTTTTTCTTAAAATTTTTTCTCTTTTCCTTTTAAAAGCCAGGGCCTTTTTTTCTACACGTAATGTAACCAGGTATAGGGCGAAGAAGATGACTCCCTTGGCTAGAAGATACATTACAGCGAACAGGAGAAAGACTTTCTGGAGTAGGGTCATGAACTCCTCCCCTTCCTAAGCAACACTGTGCTTAAGATGTCTTTGCTGACCTGTTAGCTGGGACTATTGTTATCGGTAAAAATGGTTACTCATGAATTGACCTGGTCTAAGTGAGGTGTATGCTAGATCTTACCGACAAGCATAAATGCGATTAACAAACCGTAGATGGTTAGAGTTTCAATGAAGGCTAATGTGATAAAAAGTAGGGTGCGTACTTGATCAGATACTTCTGGTTGACGAGCAATACTCTCTAAAGCCTTGGACCCTACATAGCCTTGCCCAAGGCTACCGCCCAAGCCGGATAGGGCAACAGACATGGCCGCTCCAATAGCCACCGTTCCTCCCATAACTCCTCCTCCTTTTCTCTCTTTATTCAAACGAATTTAAACTTTCAACAATCACCCCTTTCCTGGTATTACCCGGCACATCTGCATCTGCAATTTTTTCATGAGTGCGTTCTGGTCCGATGCCGGGTCCAGAATGCTTGCTTCTTATTGTAAAATATATTCTGTAAATTAAGGTGTTAACACTATTCGCCATACTGACGGGATTTCCTTCTTTTAAACTTACAGTAATTGATATACTGTCTCATTTTATTTTATGATCGCTGAAGACATTTGATGAAGGAGTCAATTTATGAATAATGGCACAAACAGAACCGTCCCCCTGTTTGTTTACACAGACTTATCTTTAAGTTCTTCTCTTTTTTGGTGGAATTCCTTTCCTTTTTCCTCCACCCTCCTGGTAACACCATATAACAGGAGAGCGAATGCCCCCTTTACCACCAGATAGCCTGCAATAAGTAAGAGGAAAAGTTTCTGTAGACTATTCAATCCAAAGCGCCCCCTGATCACATTACGTGAGTTTATTCCTCCTACTAATCGTTCTCTTGTAATAATACCGGGATAATAACAATAAGCCGGGTTTCCCCGGCTTATTTGTTCTTTATTAACCCCGTTCTAATTCCGACGCCCTGATTCTGGCAATCGCTCGGAGCAGTGCCATCTGAGCGCGTACGTAGCTGATCTGATCCTGTCTCTCAGCAAGCCTTCTCTCCGCGCGCTCCTTGGCCGCTTTGGCTCTGAGTAGATCAACCTCACGGCCATGTTCGGCGGTCTCAGCCAGAACCTTGGCTTCATTGTCGATCACTTCCATCAGCCCACCACTGAGTGCCATATAATGGACCTCGCCATTCGGCATGGTGTATCTCAGTACCCCGATTTTTAAGCCGGCAACTATGGGGGCGTGGCTTCTCAGTATCCCCAGTTCCCCTTCCATCGCGGGTACGACTAAGAACTGCACCTCCTCACTCAGTGCAATGCGCTCCGGAGTAACTACCTCTAATAAAAAGGTGTTATCCGCCATAGCTACGCCTCCAATCGCCTTGCTCTTTCAACCACCATATCGATGTTACCGACCATAAAGAAGGCTGCTTCGGGAAGGTCGTCATACTTGCCTTCCAGGACTTCCATGAACCCCCGAACTGTTTCCTGAATCGGTACATAGATGCCGGCTGTTCCAGTAAACTGTTCTGCGACGTGGAACGGCTGTGATAGATACCTCTGGATCTTACGTGCACGAGCAACGACCAGCTTGTCTTCGTCAGTCAATTCATCCATGCCCAGAATCGCTATGATATCCTGCAGTTCTTTATACCTTTGCAGAACCTTCTGCACACCTCGAGCGGTATTATAATGATCTACACCCACGATATTCGGATCCAGGATCCGGGAGGTTGAATCCAGTGGGTCAACCGCCGGGTATATTCCCAATTCCGCGATCTGCCGGGACAGAACCGTGGTAGCATCCAGGTGAGCAAACGTGGTTGCCGGAGCCGGGTCAGTCAGGTCGTCAGCCGGTACATATACCGCCTGCGCTGAGGTTATCGAACCCCGAACGGTAGAAGTGATCCGCTCCTGAAGTAATCCCATATCGGTTGCCAGGGTCGGCTGATAACCAACCGCTGAAGGCATACGACCCAGCAAAGCGGAAACCTCGTTACCTGCCTGGGCAAACCGGAATATATTATCGATAAATATCAGTACGTCCTGGCCCTGAACATCACGGAAGTACTCCGCAACCGTCAAACCGGTCAAACCTACCCGCAGGCGCGCTCCGGGGGGTTCATTCATCTGCCCGTAGATCAAGGCACACTTGGATAAAACGCCGGACTCTTTCATCTCATTCCATAGGTCGTTCCCTTCACGGGTCCTCTCGCCAACACCGGTGAACACCGAGTAACCGCCGTGTTCGTAGGCAATATTGCGAATGAGCTCCATGATAACAACCGTCTTGCCAACACCGGCCCCGCCAAACAGGCCGATCTTACCGCCTTTAGCATAGGGACAAATAAGGTCGAGCACCTTGACTCCTGTTTCCAGCATAGTGGTCGCCGGAGTCTGGTCAGTCAAGAGCGGGGGCTTCCGGTGAATTTCCCAGTATTCCGTGGCCTCAACCGGACCCAACTCATCAACCGGCTCTCCCAGAACATTCAGTATCCTTCCTAGTGTGGACTCTCCAACCGGCACACTGATCGCAGCACCGGTATTCAGTGCTCTCATGCCCCTTTGAATACCATCGGTAGGCTGCAGAGCCACACAACGAACAACATCATTACCGAGCAGCTGCATAGCCTCCAGAGTAACCTCTATATTGATCGGAGATACAAAACCCGGGCCCTGCATGCTGTTGTTTATTTTAACCGCGTGCATCAAATCCGGCAGTTCACCAGGTTGAAAGCGTATATCTACTACGGGGCCGATAACCTGGACGACCTGACCGTATGTTTCTTTTGCCATCCTCTACTTGCCTCCTTTTTTCAGAGCTTCCGCGCCACCGGAGATCTCCAATATTTCATTGGTAATAGAAGCCTGCCGGGCCTTATTCATCTCCAGCGTCAGTATTTCAACCAACTCTGACGCGTTCTCGGTCGCATTCCCCATAGCCGTCATGCGTGCTCCATGCTCGCTGGCCTTGGACTCCAACATGGCGTGATACACCTGGCTCATCAGGTAACGAGGCAGCAGGCTAATCAGGATCTCGTCTACACTGGGCTCATAGATGTAGTCCGGTGCAAACTTGGCGAATTCTTCGGCCTCGGCCGTAATCTCTTCCGGCGTTTCCACGGGCAGAACTTTTTGCACCGTAGGAACCTGCCGCATGGCATTAATAAAGTGAGCATATACGAGATAGACTTCGTCAGCCGCTCCCTCTTCATACAGTTGAGCGATAAACTGACCTATCTCCCTGGCCTGGGTGTAGTCAAGCTTGTCACCCAGGTTAATAAAATCTCCCTGCAGGTTGTAACCCCGCTTGCGATAAAAGTCGCGAGCTTTCCTGCCTACCGCTACTATGCCTGCTTCAACCGGCCTTTCGTCCTCACTGATAGCCTGGTTGGCCCGCCTGATGATGTTGGTATTAAACGCCCCGCACAGTCCCCGGTCTGCTGTAACCACCACATAGGTCACCCGCTTAATTGGATCGTGTTTTTCCAGCAGAGGGTGCTTGGCTTGGACCGACATTGCAACCAGCCTGGCAAGAACCTCCTGTAGTTTGCCGGTATAGGGACGAGATGCCTCAGCCTTCTCCTGTGCCTTCCTCAACTTGGCTGCGTCTACCATTTTCATGGCCTTGGTAATCTGCTTGGTATTATTGACGCTTCTTATACGCCTTTTATAGTCTCTTACTCCCTTTCCAGCCATTCTTACTCACCACCTAAGACGCGAAGATGGCTTTGAATTCCTGAATGGCCTTCTTCAGCCCTTCCTCATCGCCTAATACCTTGGTTTCTTTAATCCCCTTCAGGATTTCAGGATGGCTGCTCCGCATAAATTTGAGGAACTCCATTTCAAAAGCCTTTACCCTGTCGGTAGGTATATCATCCAGCCAGCCATTAACACCGGCGTAGATGGATACTACCTGCTCCTCAACCGGGAACGGCTCGTACTGACCCTGTTTTAAGACCTCCTGCACTTTTTCCCCTCGATTCAGACGGGCCATGGTCGACTTATCCAGGTCTGAACCGAACTGAGCGAAAGCTGCCAGTTCACGATACTGCGCCAGGTCCAAACGTAACTGTCCG
>JBLNCH010000033.1:0-3557 GCA_050260485.1 Bacillota bacterium
CTGTCTCCACGAGCATCGGTCATACATCCATCAACCGTTAAATCGTTGTCTTGAACATACTTCATATACTCCCGGAAACGTTCATGATACTTGGTTCCGTGTTTGGCATCGATCTCAAAGGTAGTATTGAATACGGCATTAAAGGCATCCATACCCACACACCTCTGAAAGCAACAACCGGTTTTCTGCCCCAATAATCTCAGCATCTTGACCTTTTTTATCAGATCATCGGTACTTTGATGAAGATGGGTAAACCGGTTTATCTTCCTTCCCGTCAGACTTGAGGTTGTAGTCATCAGGTCTTCATACTCCGGGTCCTGGGCCAGTTGGTAGGTCATGGCCATGGCATTAATCGACGGTCTTATCATCGGGTGATCCACATACCCCTTGACCAATTCACCAAACATGTACAGTTTGATTTCCATCTTCCTGAGGTCATCAATATACTCTTGGGGTGTTTTTAGGGTCATATCTAGCCACCTCTCTTGTAAAACAGGTTTAAGGGAAAGTCCCTCGGTCGGATTGATAGCCTTTACTGACAAGCAAACGTTTAACAACAAACAAGTATGCTAATGGACATCAATGCAAGAATCATGCCATGTTCACAGACATTTGGGAATTTTCATATACAGACCCACTGTGATATGATGTGCCTCACATCATCCTATAATCGGCATTCAAAGGCCATTTACCAGGGAAAACGTTTTTAATTTCGGTAGAGCACGAGAGTTGTTAAACAGGGGTACTTCTGGGCGGAAATACGACAGGAACAACGATAATGATACATATATGTATCGGTTGTGAAGGAAAATATTCGTGAACAGTGAAAGACACAGCTTATCTCCCCCATTTTTCTGCCTCTCACTGTTCTGATGCGACATTGAATCATCCCATACTATCTTCTGGATCCGGGATGGTGCGAGTCAGGTAATCATTCCCTTCCAAAGGCTGTGGCTTCAGTTAACAGGGCCGGAACAGTTCTGTTGGTTTTGTCTTCTCTCAGCCCAACAGAACCTGTCCCTTAGCTTTTTCCTGTTGGGCTAAACCTGTTTGGCTACTCGATCCAGTTTTTCAGCGGTCTTGGTAAGCTCCTGAACACTAGCTGCAATCTCCTGGGTGGCTGCTGCTTGTTCCTCACTGGAACGCAAGGTCAATTCGCTAACCTGACGAGCGTGGTCCAGCTGTTCCTTGATCTGGTCTGTCAGCTGTTTTATCGAAACTACCGTGTTACGCGACTGGTCCGAGAGTTTGCGAATCTCCTCTGCCACTACCCCGAAGCCCCGGCCAACATCACCGGCCCGCGCCGCTTCAATAGCCGCGTTGAGTCCCAGCATCTTGGTTTCGGCGGCAATCTGCGTAACAAAACCCAGGACTTCCTCGATCCTTTCCGATACCTGATAGATCTCAGCAATGCTGTTGTTAAGCACACCTTCATTGGTGGCGATTTGTGATGCGGCCGCTGCCAACTGCTGCACCACGGATGCGATCTCACCTATGTTTTTCTCCATCTTATCTGACATGTTGCGCAGGCGCATTGCATTTCGCTTGGGCATGGTTATGCCAAAGCTACCAACCACCTTGTCCTTCTCATCCAGGTCAAAAAGCGGCTGTCCCATACTCAAGATAGGAACTCCCCAGATTTTGGCATCCAATTCCACAGCATTCGGTTTTTTGCTGTTTATAATATCCTGAGCAAACGGGTCAAGCGGACCGCCCACCTTGTACTGAGGTATATCAAATTTTTCTGAACCTTGAAGGCCCAGGTTTTTCTGAGTATCCGTCAACCACAGGAAAGCACCTTCGGGAAACATCTCGGCAATTATGGGAGCAAAGTCAGGGAAAGCGGGAATTATTGGATTCACCCGTGGTTGTATCACTCGAAAGGTACCCACTACTCTGTCACCCTCAAAAACGGGGGCGGTCGTTACCAATACCCGGCCACCTTCTCCATCGTCCAATATCCTGGTACACATCTTCTTAGTTTTGATGGCCTCATCCGCGGCTCCCCCTGCGCTAAACTTCTTCCCCACTTGAAACCGCGGCATGTCAAAAACATCCGATGCCAGTTTCCAGGTGTAGACTTCAAGATCAGTCGTTCCGAAAATGACGCCTCCCGGAACCAGGTTAACCAGCATCGGTGCTATCATCTCCTTAAAATGCTCCACTGCTGCACTGGTAATCAACTATCTGACCTCCTTATACATTCTTCAGGATAAACCGTGGCTTCCGACTCCACCCACACTTCCATGTAAAATACGTAATCCCCCTAACCTTGACTACCTTGGCCGGTCCCAAAGAACAATAAAATTTTGCACCCGTGAACTTCTGCTACCATTATATACAATCGTATGTCAATTCCGGTAATAATTTTGTGAATTTGGATAATAACCTATTGTATTATTCGTCCACATATTACATAAAAGCGTTTCACATGATAAAATAATGACAATGATGCAATTATGTATCGCCTGAAAACGGGAGGGAACGACTGCCAAAGCAGGTACCATGCAACGTTGTTTAGGGAGGGTACAGTTGTGACCAAACAATGCGTTAGCGAAGACCCCTGGGTTTCAATAGTCAACGATCTGATCCGCGATGGGACGGCTATTATTGTCAAAAGTTCATTAAAAGTGCGAGATTTTATGCGTCCTGATCCCTGGACGCTAACGGTTAACGATACCCTACAGGACAGCCTGGACATAATAATCAACCGTAGAATCGATGGGGTTCCCATCCTGGATGACAGCGGTCAGCTGGTGGGGCTGGTAACCAAAACCCTGGTGTTAAGAGAACTTTCGAATGGTCGACCATTAGACTATCCTTTGAAAAACATGATGAGAACCAACATCGTAGTAACCGGCCCGGACGAGGACGTTTCAACCTTGATTACCGTCAGCGTTGGTAACCTGCCGGTTGTGGACAATGGCAGGGTGGTAGGCATTGTAACCCTATCCGATACAATTAGAGCCTATTTCAGCTCCGTTTTGAAGCTGAAGGATGAGCTAAACACCATAATTGATTCCATGCATAACGGCCTGATTTCCGTCAATGAAGAAGGCAATATTGTATTATTCAACACCGCAGCCGAGCGCCTCTTTGATCTTCCCCGGGAAGAGGTGGTAGGAAAACCAGTGATGTCGGTCGTTCCACAAAGCAGGCTGAATCAGGTTTTGATGACCGGCCGAAGAGAGTCCGGCAAACTAACTTTTAAAGACAAACTATTGATTTCCAATAGAACTCCCCTGATCTCCAACAACAAGGTTATCGGTGCAGTGGCTGTGCTGCAGGATATTTCGGAACTGGAAATGATATCCGAGGAACTGAATTATACCAAACGGATGAAAAACGAGTTGGATGCCATCATTGACTCATCTTATGACGGGATTTACGTAACTGATGGCGAGGGAAAAACCTTACGTGTCAATGAGGCCTACAGCCGGCTGACCGGGATACCATGCGAGGAATTGGTCGGCAGGTATATTGGCGACCTGGTCGCGGAAGGGGTATTTAACCAGTCTGCAACCCTGGCGGTGCTGAAGCGTAAAGAACGGGTGACC
>JBLNCH010000034.1:0-5334 GCA_050260485.1 Bacillota bacterium
CTCCACGCACTGGACAGCCTGGTCGGCGGGGAAACACCTTTATACCGGGATCTGGCCCAGGGAGCAACGACAGCTGCAGATCGCTGGGGTGGAAGGGATTACGTTACCGAGATCAATCACCGGGCTACCACTGGACTTCATACAGGTTATGATAGCTTACTGGCCCTGGCCCTGGGTTTCCAGCAGCCCGACTTTGTCCACCCCTTACCTGCTCGTTCCAATCTGGAACCGCACCGCATGATTGACAACCTGGTCGTTCAGGAGGCCAGAAACTGCCTTAACAACTCCCTGGGGATATGCCACCAGATTAACCAGGTCTATGACCTGAAGACTGTCAGCCAGGCCCTGAAGACATTAGGATACAAACTGAGCCCGCGCCAGCTCAAATTAAGAGCTTATGACCTGTACCACTTGAAGCAGGAATTGAACCGGAGACTAGGTTTTGATCCCACCAGGGTCACCATACCGTCTCGCCTGTTCAATATTCCAACGGCTCAGGGATTCCTGGAGCAGAACCGGTTTGCTGAAATGCTCGACATTTTTGCTAAACAATCCTGGGGTACAGAAAAGGAGGGAGTTGTTCTTGGCTAAGGTATTAACCGCTCCTCGAATGGGTAAGTGCATCGCCTGTTACTCCTGCAGCTTTGCCTGCGCCCGTGAGGTCATGAAGTCTTTCTCTCCCCAGTACGCGGCTATCAGGATTAAGACCCGGGGTGGCCTGCAGAGCAAACTGACGGCTGATATATGCCGGGCCTGCAAGAATCCTCCCTGCGCCGAGGCCTGCCCCTATGAGGCCCTGGTTCCTCGAGTAGGTGGTGGGGTCAAATTAGTTTCCGACAAGTGCACCGGCTGTGAAAACTGTATCCCCGCCTGTCCGGTGGGGTATATCATTATGAACCCGGCACATGAGAAAATTGTGATGTGCATCCACTGTGGTATCTGCTCAAAATACTGCCCTCACGATGTCCTGCGGCTGGAAGAGGTAGACGACATCTGTTGGACCCAGGACAGCTGTGAACAGTAAGGCAAGACTGTTTGCTTAGCGCTGGCGGAGAAAGTTAATAAGAGATTCACTGAAGGGCCGGAAGACCATATTGATAACCTTGGATAGTACCAATGGCTGGTAATAGAATATCTCAATCAGTACAAGAGCAAGGGCCAGGGTCACGATGAATCCATAAGCCAGGATCTCTTTCATCTTTCGACCCTTTAACACCTTCCTGCCGTCAATGAAGGCTATCCCTAGAACCGCAACTACCGCCAGTACTGTCACCCTATTTCAACTCCTTTATTCTGGCATCCGGGTTCTCCGCCGCCATGCCGCGGTTGCCTATCAGGGTCTCGATGTTTGCCGTGACCTCCAGCATGGGAAAAATATCCTGCCAGTTATCCCGAAGTTTCTGCCATTCCTTCGGATGCTGTCTTCTTAATTCTTCCGAGAATTCGAAGACATCCACATTAAGCGCCTGTGCTTTACTGACCGCACTCTGAATCTGCTGCGCTATAACTGTGTTGGCGCGTTTTTCCAGGCTGTCAAGAAACCAGACCCTATCAAGTCCCGGGTGACTCCCGAAGTGCTCAGCCACATCTACCATCACCCGCACTTTAATCTCATAGCGGGGCATTCCATCCTCTCCCATGTGAACCTTGATGGCGCTCGTGCTGCGAACTAGCTCCAGATCCACAGGTTCCTTTGGTCCTGATATCGGACAGGGCACACTGATCTCCGTTCTCCGCATCCAATCGCGAATCCACAGCAGGCCCAGGGTCTCCGTTTCGCCCAGTTCCCCAACCATCCGCCCATTAGTATCAAACACCGCCAGGTTGCCGACCGATAAGGTAAGGGGCCGTTCCGTCTTCTCCTCTACGCTTACACTGGTCTGTTCTACGACTTGTACGATAGGAGCCACGGCGCCTGAGTTCTCCGATATCAGATCGTAGACGAATTGTACCAGTCTCACAGGCACTACTGCATGGTTATTGCCCAGTTCAAACAGGTTAATCAGAGCCATGCCACTGGACTGAAAGGTAGGCATCTTGGTTTCCAGGATCCGCTGAGCTTTTCCCCGGGCCACCAGGATGTAGAGGTTGGCCCTGGTCTGCCGGCTCCGAAGATAACGATCCAGGTAGGGCAGAATCCCGCTGCGAGCCACCTCCTCCCCCACGACCATGATCCGGTTATGGCCGAAGAATACCCTGCGGGGTATACGGTGAGCCGTCTGATATGTGGCTTCGCGAATGCTTTCTCCTCTTCCGGTTGCGGTCCAGAAGGCCTCCTTGGTCCCGCCGGTTTCTCCCGGGATCAGTGCCCGGGGATTGGCCACCTGAATGGTCAAAACCACATTCTGGCCGGGCTTATCCCCTTTATCAATCCCGGTGGCTACAACCAGGGCCAGATCCGTGATCTCTATCTGGTCCCAGCAGCCGGTGCAGAAAAGACAGGTTGCGATCAATAGCAAGGCCACAATTCTCTTCATGATTTCTTCTCCCTTTTTCCCCTAAGTGAGGCGATGAGAAGCAGGACTAGGGGTATCACCAACTCGAAGGACAGCAGTCCATACCCGGGCCAGGTTATCGTTAAGAAGTCTACCAATTGGGCGGGATTGACAATTTGACTATAAGCCATAGCTGTAAACAGCAAGGTTATTGGGAGCAAGAGGAACCGGTGCTCCTGAAATCCCATGGTATCCGCAACCGCCCGGTTGGCACAGTATAAAAAGGCACAGATTTTAATAAAGGTTGCAAAAACCCAGATCACCACCACCAGGGCCTCCAACCGGTCCAGGACTCTGGCGGTGCTTATCAGCCGTGCCAGGGAAAAAGCCGGCAATTCAATATCTCCCACTATTTGGCTTCCAAACACCGCTACGGTTGACACCTGCACTGCCATTAGAAAAAATCCGATCAGAACCACCGTTATGGCTAAGTTGCGGGTGGTGTTCTTCATGGTTACCAAGGCCGGCAAAAACATCCCTGCCAGGAAAACTTCCCCTCTCCAGGTTCCAGCAATTAACGAGGTAGCGATTAAATTACCAACGCTGGTTTCCCCTATCGGTAGGAGGCGCCGCAGGTCCATGAACTCCCAGGGTAGTGCCACAACTATAATCATAGATGCGACAATGGCCCATACCAATAACTCATTTACCCTAACAAACACCTCCAGTCCGCGGCTAACCGCATAAAACGCAACGGCCATAAAAGTAACTATAAATACCACTCCGGGGGTGTCAGGCATAATGGTGGTATTCATAAACAGGGCGAACTCGGAGGCTAAACCGGCACCGACAAAGAGAAACCATACCGTGTACAGCAGGCTCAGAACCGTTCCCAGAGGTTTGCCGATTATTTGGGGGAAATAACCGGTCATGGTCTTATCCGGAAACCTTCGCCCCAAAGCCACTATAACTACCATTACCAGCAATCCCCACACACTTCCGAGCAGGGCGGTTATCCATGCATCCCGTCCTACAGTTCCTACCACGATCTGCGGATTGTAGAATACAACAGTAGCAATAAGAACAGTAAAGAAGAGGTACGCCAGTTGCCTCTGGGATATTTTCCCGTTATCCATTCACCGTGTTTCCTCCGTTTCCTCCGCACCCGAAGCAGAGTCAGGTTCCGGTGTCTCCACAGGTGGTTGGCTGTTATCCCGGGTCAAATCATTCCCGGTAACATAACTGGGTCGCGACTTCGTTTGCCATTTCGGAGCCCGATAAACGACATCGGTCGTGCCTCCGGCCAGCCGGGGTGCCAGGGGTGTTAAATAGGGAACCCCAAAGGACTTCAAGTGTGTCATGTGAATCAATAGACAAAGCAACACCAGGGACATACCATATAAACCTAATGTCGCACCTGCAATCAGAAATAGGAATCTCGCAAATCTAAGAACGCTGGCAAATTGATAATTGGATGAAACCGCGAAATTAGATATTGCGGTAGCCGCGATTAATATTACTAAAATTGGAGAAACGATCCCGGCCTGTACTGAAGCCTGCCCTATAATAAGGGCTCCCACTATGTTGACCGCTCCTCCCACCACCCGGGGCAAACGTATTCCGGCCTCAACCAGGAGTTCGAAAATCACCAGCATAAACAGGGCTTCAATAACAGCCGGGAAAGGCACAGTTTCACGAGTCCCTGCTACGCTGAAGATAAGCGGAATAGGAATCATCTCCTGGTGAAAGGTGGTAACTGCCACGTAAAATCCCAGCCCGGTGCAGGCGATAAACAGGCCCAGGTAACGCAGGATTCTAAGGCCAGTGGCTATCATAGGATTTAGGTAGTAATCCTCGGCCGATTGAAAGAACTCTACCATAACACTGGGTGCAGTCAACACCTGGGGACTGCCGTCGACAATTACGGCAAACCTGCCTTCCAGAAGATCCGCCGCCACCTTATCCGGGCGCTCGGTTTCCTTTATCAATGGAAAAAGGGTTACTCGCCGATCGTGAATGAATTCTTTGATTTGATAGACATCCCAGATGGCATCCGTATCAATCCGTTTCATACGGCTGCGGACCTCTTCGATAACCTCAGGCCGAGCCAGGTCTTCTACGTACATAATAGTAACCAGGGTATTGGACCTGCGTCCCAGAATGTAATTTTCCGATTTAAGCCTAGCATCTCCCAATCTTGCCCGGATCAAAGCTGTGTTCACCCGCAAAGACTCCACAAAGGCATCTCTCGGTCCAGAAACAACTGATTCCAGCGTTGGTTCAGATATACCGCGTACGGGGGTGGCCTCAGCATCCAGTACCAGACCGTTCGGGGAGCCATCCATCAGCAGAACCAGCTTGTGCATTAAAATCCAGCGCCGCAGTTCAATCATATCGATGACGCGAATGGTGGCATAAAAAGGCAGAAGATGCTTGTTTACATAGTCAAGTCGTTCACTGGCCGGCAGCTTTTTAAACGGGCTAGGTTCCACATCCAGCATCAATGCCCTGAACAGATCATGGCTGACCCGGTTGTTGATCAGCCCATCTACCCAAACCGCCAGACATCGGATTTCCCCCATATAAAACTCACGGAACACAATATCGGTTGTCTTATCAAATTCCTGGCGAAGGAACTTCTCATTCTCTGCCAAATCGGGACTTATTTCCAGGAATTCGTGGGGGTATGGTACCTGCTCCGGGCCGGTATTATATCGTTCTTTGGGACCCCTGCGATAACGGATAGGGTATACTCCTTTCCCGAGAAAAACCTTACTACCCATATCCTGCCCCCTTCGCCGCCATGTTTCTCCAGGGAACTCCTGGACACGTTACCTAACATAACCAATATTTCGGGGACACCATACTAAATTCGGTATTTTGATTTTGGGGACTATTT
>JBLNCH010000035.1:0-7500 GCA_050260485.1 Bacillota bacterium
CAGCTATTTTCAGGACCCGGTGAGGCTGGATCCTAAGGTGCGGGCCATGATGTCGCGGGTCAACGACTTTGATTACATTGTAACCTCCGGTGAGCTGGAGGCCTTGATCCTGGAGAACAACCTGATCAAGTCCTACCAGCCGCGCTACAACATACTGCTGCGGGATGACAAGAGCTATCCTTACCTGAAAATCACCCTGCAGGAGGATTTCCCCCGCATGATCATGACCCGGGAGAAACAGCACGATGATTCCCGCTACTTCGGGCCTTATACTGATGTGACTGCGCTTAAGAGCGTAATGCGGCTCCTGACGGATCTGTTTCCCATCCGCACCTGCAAGGATTTCCGGGTCGGCAAGCGACCCTGCCTCAACCGCGACCTGGGGCGCTGCCTGTCTCCCTGTACGGGCGAGGTAGACAGGGATAAATACCGGGAGATGATTAGGCGGGTGATCAGCTTCCTGGAGGGGAATACCGCTGATATTGAGCGGCAGGTGGAATCCGCTATGAAAGAAGCGGCGCAGAACCTGGAATTCGAGAACGCCGGCCGCCTGCGTGATACCCTGGCTGCTATCCGCAAGATATCTGAGGACCAGAAGGTGGTCTCCTCGTCTCCCCTGGAGACCGACCTCATCGCCCTGGCGGGTTCCGAGAAAGACCGGCTGGTGGTGGTATTCCGTATCCGGAGCGGCAAACTGGTGGGCAAGGACTCCTACCGCCTGCAGACTTCCCTCGCTCAGGTAGAGGGCGAGGTGTTGTCATTTTTTATTCAACATTACTACCAGGATAACCCTGACATTCCGGCCGAGGTCCTGGTCAGTCACAGCCCGGCGGACCGAGAGCTGCTGGAATCCTGGCTGCGGGAAAAACGTGGTGTCCGGACCGTCATCAGGATTCCCGCTCGGGGAGAGAAGAAAAGGCTGCTGGATATGACCCGGGAAAACGCGGTCCTGCTATGGGAGGAACGACTGCGCCGGGATGACACCAACCGGGGAGTGCTGATAGAATTGGCCCGGGTCCTGGGGCTGGAAGTGGTTCCGGAACGGATTGAGTGTTATGACATTTCCCATCTGGGTGGGGAAGAAACCGTGGGATCGATGGTGGTGTTTAAGGGTGGCACCAAGGACAGTAAGTCCTACCGGAGGTTCAAGCTCGAGGAGCAGAATAATGACTACCAGGCAATGGCGGCCGTCCTGCGGCGCCGCCTGCAGGCCGGCCTTAGAGGTGATCAGGCCTTCCTGCCCCTGCCTGACCTTATCATGGTGGACGGGGGCTTGGGCCAGGTTAACGCCGCCAGCCAGGTGCTCCGGGAGCTGGCCGTGGATATCCCGGTAATAGGTCTGGCCAAAAGACATGAAAAGGTGTTCCGCCCCGAAAATCCCCAGGGACTGAGCTGGCCGCGCAACAGCGAGATCCTGAAGCTCCTGCAGCGCATCAGGGACGAGGCCCACCGGTTTGCCATCGAACACAGCCGCAAGCGTGTCCGCAAACGCTCGCTGGTCTCGGTCCTGGATCATATCGAAGGGATTGGCGAACGCCGCCGGCAGGAACTCTTAAAAGCTTTTGGCAGTCTGGACCAGATCAAGAAAGCCACCCCGGAGGAACTGGCCCAGGTTCCGGGGATGAACCGCCGGGCTGCCCAGACCGTATACGAATTCTTCCACCGTAAACCCTGACCTTGGCAATGAAACGCCGGATTCCGGATCACCAATCGGGGCATAATGAACCCGAGGGGGTAGATTATGGCGGATTTATTGAGTATTAAGCTGGAGCACCTGTTCCCGGGCACCGGTGAGATGGGTTTACCGGCCAGGCCAGAATTCGCTGAGATGGGATCCCAGTTCCGGGATAGATTTGAAGAATTCCGCGTATCGCTGGATCAGGAGAGATTTCCCCTGACCCTGCCTTTCACAATGACGGGCGAGATTCCCCGAATCAAGTCCTTGGCCGGATATATCCGTGATAGATATAATGATGTCCTCCTGATCGGGATCGGTGGTTCCTCACTGGGAGCCAGGGCGATCATGCAATACCTGCGCGGTCCCTATTACAACCTGAACAGCAGACCGCGCCTCTTCATCCTGGACAATATTGACCCGGCACTGGCACATAAACTGGAGGAAGTTCTGGATTTCCGCAGGACTGCTCTCATCTACATCAGCAAATCCGGATCGACAGCCGAGTCGGCAGCCAACTTCAGCTACTTTTACCGAAAGTACCGGACCGCGGGCGGCAACCCACGGGATGTAGTTATCATCTGCGACAGGGCCGAAAACGGGATTAACCGGATTGCCCGGGATATGGGCTGCCGCTTGCTGTTCACACCTCGGGAACTGGGAGGAAGGTTCTCGGTCCTGTCGTGTGTCGGGTTTTTGCCGGCCGAGATAATCGGAATTGACAGTGAGGAAATGCTTGAAGGAGCTGCGGCGATACGCCGCCGCATTCGGAATGAGCCACCGGAGTGCAGTGTGTTGATGGGTTTGGGAGTAGGGCTTTTTATGCTTGCCCGTCAGGGGCGTTCCATACATGTCCTCTTCAATTACAGCAGCCTCTTGTCCGACTTCGGTCTGTGGTTCATGCAGCTATGGGGGGAGAGCCTGGGGAAAAAGGTATCACTCTCCCGCGAGGTGGTGCGGGCGGGGACCACACCCTTAAATGCTATCGGAGCCACCGACCAGCATTCACTCCTACAGCTCTTCAAGGATGGTCCCCAGGACAAGGTCTACGGGTTTATTCGGGTGGCAGAACCTCCCCGCGACCTGAGTATCCCCGGAGAGTTTCCGCAGGAGGATGAATACGCTTACTTTGAGGGGCATACCATGAACCAGCAGCTGCACATTCAACAGCTGGCAACCGAGTTCAGCCTCTTTCAGGAAGGAAACCCCTGCTACCGGATCACCCTCCGGGATTATTCCCCCGCAGCCCTGGGAGCCCTATTCTACTTCTACCAGGCATTAACGGTATTCAGCGGGGCCTTGTGGGCTATCAACCCCTTCGACCAGCCTGGGGTGGAGGAAGGCAAGAGAATCACTTACTCACTCATGGGCCGTAAAAGCTATGCATACCAGCGCCTGCAGTATGAGGCCGAGGTCACCGCATACGACGGTTCAAAAACCGCATCATGGGGTCTTAACCCCATGATGGGAGCAAAGATTCCCTGGAATAGGTTGAGAAGGTTCTGATAAAATTAGATAAAGGCATTATGGGGAGGGGTTAGATGCCAAGATGGTTGTTTAGGTGGATTCTCAACATCCTGGGACTGCTGTTGACCGCGTACCTGATCGGCGGTTTCGAGGTTACTGTGTTAGGAGCTATCGTTGGCTCCATAATCCTGGGTATCGTCAATGCCATTATTCGCCCGGTCGTTGTGCTGCTAACCCTGCCGATTAACATTGTTACCCTGGGGCTTTTTACCCTGGTTATCAATGGGATGATGCTCTGGTTAACCAGCGCTGTGGTCAAAGGCTTCGACATCCATGGTTTCGGGGCTGCGATCCTGTCCGCTCTGGTATTGTCAATCGTAAGCTTCTTTGCCAGCCTGCTGGTTGAAGACTGATCTGCCGGCGTATCTGATTGCGGCCAGTTCTCCCCAAAAACCGTAACGAAAGGTGCCTGGCACCGATGACGATAAGATTGGTAGCGATGGACCTGGATGATACCCTGTTGGATTCCCGGCTGCAGATTTCGCACCAGACAGCCCGAATGCTGCAGCGGGTGGTGGAACGAGGAATCAAGATAACTCTGGCTACCGGCAGGATGTTCCGCTCCGCGCAGCGTTACGCCGTACAGCTGGGGATGAACGTCCCCCTCATAACCTATCAGGGTGCTCTGGTGAAAAACGCGTTTTCCGATGAAGTCCTATTTCACCGCAAGGTACCTCTTAATATGGTCATCCCTGTGGTGGCTGCCGCCCGAGAGGCAGGTTACCATTATCAGGTCTATTTTGATGACAACCTTTACATGGAGAGTCTGACTCCGGAGGGGCAGGCCTACGCAGAGCTTGCCGGGGTGACACCGGTAGTGGATAAGGACCTGCTGACCCGGTTGACCTATGAGGAACCTACCAAGATCATAATTATCAACTATAATCTGCCGGCTCTGCAGCAGATGGAAACGCAACTCCAACAACGTTTCTCCGAACAACTCTACATAACCCGTTCCAAACCTCATTATCTGGAATTTCTAAATAAAGAGGCCACCAAAGGCAGGGCGTTGCAGGCGGTTAGCGAGTATTTTGCGATTGATCGCCGGGATGTGATGGCCATCGGCGACAGCTATAATGATATAGAGATGTTGAAGTGGGCTGGAATCGGGGTGGCGGTAGGGAACGCACCCCCTGAGGTTAAGCGGCACGCCGATTATGTGACCGTCAGCAATGACGAGGACGGCGTGGCCGCTGCCCTGCAGCATTTGATATTGAAGGAACCCCCGGAATGAAAGCCGGGCCGGACTACCAGCTATCAGCGCGGCAGCGGTTGATGCCGCCAGGGTAAGCCCTGGGGCAGGGTTGGTTGGCACGTTACCGGCAGCGAAAACCGGGTATCAGTGCCGGGGGTGGCGGGGCGCCAAGATTACGATTATTCTGTTTGAGGTATGGTGTATGCTCCAGGGGGTAATTGCCGGGGTTGACCTGGGAGGAACCAAAATTCTGACGGGTCTGTTTGATGAGCAGGGGCGGATGTTAGCCGAAAGACTGGTCCCGACCAATGCTGCCGCGGGTCTAAAGTCGGTTCTGGATCGGATGACCAGCGTTATTGAAGAGCTCAGGCAGCAATATGCCCCGGGGCATAAACTCCTGGGAGTAGCGGTTGGTGCACCTGGTCCCTTAAACAGTGAAACCGGCGTGATTTACGAGGCTCCTAATCTTAGATGGAAAGATATAACTTTCCGAGAGCTTTTGCAGGCGGCCTTACAGGTCCCGGTATGGCTGGACAACGATGCCAACCTGGCGGCCCTGGGTGAGTACACCTACGGCTACCCTATGGAGCACGAGGTATTGCTCTACCTCACCGTCAGCACCGGGATCGGTGGAGGTATCATCATAAACGGCATGATCTACCGGGGAGTCGATGGCGGGGCTGGTGAGTTCGGGCACATGACCATCATGCCCGGAGGTCCAGTATGCGGTTGCGGCAACCAAGGTTGCCTGGAGGCCCTGGCCTCGGGAACTGCAATCGCCAGGGCAGCCCGGGAAGAGGTATCCCGGGGGCGGTTGATGGCCCTATGTGACAGAGTCAAAGGCCGCATTGAGGAGATTGACGCCCGGCTGGTGGCGGAATTGGCGGCTGGCGGTGATCCTGAGGCCAGGCGCATCATGGAGGAGGCCATTGGCTACCTGGGTATCGGGGTGGCTAACCTGGTCAACCTGTTTAATCCACGCTCCATCGTGATCGGAGGTGGGCTGTCCAGTTATCAAGGTCTCCTGGAGCAGGTGGAGGAAGTGGTAAAAAAACGTGCCTATTCCAGTTTAAGCAGAAATCTCAGGATCCTGCCGGCCAAGCTGGGAAGCAGGGCCGGCTTGATGGGATGTCTGGCTCTGGCCCGGCTTAAGATTACAGGCAGCACGGCCGGGCAGTTTTAGCAACCCTGGTGCCCAAAGGAACGGGCATCAAAACCAGGTAAATGCCGGCGGGAGGTGAAACCTCCGTAGTGAAAAACCTGGTGATTAGGCCCCAGGTGTAGAATGTTGCCAACGGGATAGGGGAAACCACCAGGGGTAAGAATAAAGCGGGTGCCCTTGTTGCAGTATTGTTGACCGCAATCTGAGGTGAAATATTGAAGTACTACGGGGATTACCATACACACTCCCGTTACAGTGACGGGCAGGAAAAGGTGGAACGAATTGCGGAGGCCGCTCGACGGCAGGGTTTATCGGAGGTTGCAGTGACCGATCATGGCCCCAATGTCCTGGTTTCCGGGGTTAAAAACCTTGACAGTTATCAACAGCTCCTCGAGGAGATTGAGAGTCTGGAAATCCCGGAGATTCGTGTGCTGGCAGGGGCGGAAGCCAATATCATAGACCTGAAGGGTATGCTTGATATCCCACCCCCGGTTTATGAAAAACTGGACGTTCTGATCTGCGGACTGCACCCTTATTCCATCCCCGGAAATATACGGGACGGTTACCGCCTTTTTGGACGCAATCACCTGCGTCACCTGAGTCACAGTCGGCGGCAGAAGGCGGTGAATGCCAATACCAAGGCGACGGTCGCCGCCCTGGAGAACAACCCGGTGGATATCTTATCCCATCCCGGACTCTTCTTTGAGGTTGATATGGTCGAAGTATCACGGGCCTGTATCCGGGAGGAGGTTCTGTTTGAGATAAACTGCGGTCATCACCACCCGGAACTGGAGGATGTGGAGACTGCCTTTCGGGTAGGGGTTGAGTTTATTATCAACAGTGATGCTCACTTTTATGATACAGTAGGAGAGTTGGAGTACGGTTCCCGGCTGGTTAAGAAACTCGGGATACCTGCAGAGAGAATAGTAAATTGTTGCAGAGTTGGGGGAGATGAAGGGTGGATCGGAAAGAGGAGAAAATCAAAGCACTGGTGATTACCGGACTCTCTGGAGCGGGTAAAACCCAGGCTGCCAACTGTCTGGAGGACCTGGGCTATTTCTGCGTTGATAACCTGCCACCAGCCCTGATACCCAAATTCACGGAACTCAGCAGCCAGTCGGAAGGGGTAAAGAATGTAGCCTTTGTGGTGGATGTGCGGGGAGGAAGGTTCTTTAATGACCTTTCCCGGGCTCTGGAGGAGCTGGCTATTCAGGGGGTCAACTACAATATCCTGTTTTTGGAGGCCGGAGATAATGTGCTTATACGCAGGTTCAAGGAATCCCGCCGCAGGCACCCGCTGCAGCAGAACAGACCCCTGCCGGAAGCGATTAAACTTGAAAAAGAGATGCTTGAAGAACTGCGGGGGCAGGCAGATACTATAATAGATACCTCCAATCTCAATGTTCACCAGCTTAAAGAGGAACTGGTGCGGCTTTACTCCGAAGGGGAAGAGGGCCTGATAACCGTCACTGTCTTTTCCTTTGGCTTCAAATTCGGCTTACCCCTGGATTCTGATCTGGTTTTTGATGTTCGTTTTCTTCCCAACCCCAAGTACGTTGATGAACTCTCTCGCCAGACAGGTGAGGATCCAGGGGTTATCAGCTATGTTATTGAACCCCGGCTAACCAGGCATTTCTTGCGCCGGTTAATGAACTTCCTCAAGTTCCTGCTCCCCCACTACGTAAAGGAAGGCAAGTCCAACCTGGTCGTGGCCATCGGGTGTACTGGCGGCCAGCACCGTTCAGTGGTGGTCGCAGATTACGTAGGGCACGCGGTACGGGAGATGGGTTACCGTACCATCATCAAGCACCGCGACCTCGAGAAATACAGGGATAATGCATTATGAAAAGGTCTCTGTGGTGGTTTTGGGTCTTTGCCCGGGCTCAGAAGTGGTTCCTGGTTATGGGTCTGGGACTGCTTGTGCTTGCGGTAGCCCTGATT
>JBLNCH010000036.1:0-3235 GCA_050260485.1 Bacillota bacterium
AAAATGTTCTGCTATATATGCCAGTTCGGATATCTCCTGCTGGTTCCTGAACAGATTAAGGGTCTGGGCTTCCTTCAGTAATTCGGCAAAGGTGGGTTTAACGTCGCGCTTATAAAGCTGACAGATCAGGGAAAACACCGTTCGGTGGAGGGGATGATAAAAATCCTCTTCCTTTATCGAATCATAGGCCTCAATGCGGGCTTCTTCCGAATTCAACATTCCCGATAATATCCGGCGCTCGCTCTCCAGATCTACCAGGATATCCTCTTGTACCTTTTGCATGGTGCCAGGCACCTTTCATTAGTTGAATTTATATTTGATAAGTTGACCTCAGCTTCATTTACCCACAGCAGTACCTTCAGTGGTTAGACCCGGGGGAATATAAATCTCCCGCTCTTCAGCCGGTTTTCGGGAAAGCTTGAGCGGTTTTTCCCCTGCCTTGCGGCGGGATTGGTGTTCAAGAATTTCGGCCTCAACATCGCTCAGGGAGCGGATATTCTTCTCCCTCCAGTTGTTCAGGATACCGTCTATGTAATCAAGTCCGCCGTTTTTGGTCCGGTTACACATGATCTCGCCGGCCCGTTTAATCATTTCGGGAGAAAACCCCCAGTCATATCTCCATTTATAATAAACCTTCTTGCGAGCCTCCGCATTCATATCCAGTCCGGTAAAGTGCCCAAATTCGATGACTTCAGGATCAAATCCATAAGCCTGGGGAGGCTTGTCATCAACAAAAGTACGGAAGTAGGTCTCCATTGCTTCCAGGCTATTGATGGAACACTCTTTTAACCCGGAGGCAATCTTAGTTATCTCCCGGGGGTGATTGATATTGCGTTCAAAACAGAGCTCCAACATACACAGGATGAATTCCGTCTTGAAGCCAAGCTCATCCATCCACTTGCGCAACTCATTGCCCATTTTGATGGAAATAAGATTACCGGTCTTCTGAGATATAAAGTCAGCTACCAGCCGAAAATCCTTGCTGCCGGTTGCCGAAACCTCAGGCAGTGCCGTCTTGCGTCTCTCCTGCTGCAATTCCATCTCCAACTCTTCGATCCGCTTCTCCTGGGCTCTTATTATGGCCTCTTCACTCTGGTAGACAGATTCGGCAGCACCCGGATGGTCCCGGATAACAATCTCCCGTAACCGGTAGTAAAGAGGTTCCAGGAAGATCTTACGGGATGCAAAGTCAGTGTTGGCCGATCCCTCCAACGCAATAAGTCCGGCTTTCTCCCATTTCCCCAGTTTCCTGGACAGGCGGTTTTTTGAAACCACCGGGCATACCTGCATAACCTGCCCCACTTCCACGCCACAACTGGCTAACGGCTTGGCCTTGTTGTAGGCATACAGGATGCTGCCAAATATACCCAAATCTTCGGCATCCAGATCCAGCTCAGCAGCATAGGTGTAAAGCATTACCGGGATTTGTACTAGGCCCCAACGCAGAATCTCCAGGCTTGGCTCAAATCGCATAGGTGATATGCCCTCCCGAACGAAGTATGAAGATTATAACACAGCCAGAAATACCTAACAATGGTGACCAGCGTATGTTTGTTTTGATTAACGTCGGTTAGGTTTCACTTTCACTGGATCAAACATGGTCTTGGATGTTTGCACAGACGATGTACACTTACTGAAATCAGCATACCACACAAATGACTGGTTTGGCTTTACCAAAATGTCCAGAATAATGAAAAAAGGAGTAAGATACAATAATCGCATCAAACTCCTTGATAATAAGCATAAAATAAGGATATCATCCTTATTTTATGCTTTCCCAAGCATCCTCCATTGACCGGAATGTTCCCGGGTTAGCCAATCAGGAACACGGCGGTATCATTCGTTAACTAATGCCTTCCTGGCTTCGTTCAAGTTCTTTATTAATCGCTCATACTGCCCGGCCTCCCAGTTTGATTGGAAATGCCGGTTTAACTCCAGCCGGAACTGCAGGTAGGCTTCTTCCGCCTCCAGTGCCCGACTCCCTGCCAAAACTGCCGGTTGAGCTTCCAAGGGCTTGCCGACGGGGCATTCCTGCGGGGCACCGGCAAGATCGATCTCATCGAGCCAATCGGGGATGCACACCGGTATCCCTAATTCATTGGTGATTAACTGTGCCAGGGTAGCTTGGGATTGTTCCTCGCCATGTACCAGGATTATTTGCTGTGGTGGCGTAACAAAGTGCTTTAACCAGGATATAATTCCGGCCTGGTCTGCATGGGCTGAGTAGCTGTCAATCTGAACGATATCAGCCTTGACGGCAACCTGTTCCCCGTGGATCCTCACCAGCTTCTCACCATCTAATAGGCATCTTCCCAAGGTACCTTCCGCCTGATACCCGACAAACAGGATGGTGGAATCGGGTCGCCACAGGTTATGCTTAAGGTGGTGCTTAATTCGGCCTGCATCACACATTCCGCTGGCCGAGATAATAATACTTCCGCCCGCAGATTCGTTTAAACCGACAGAATCCTCACGGGTGCGAGAGTATTTGAGGTTGGGCAGCATAAAGGGGTCGTTTCCTTCCATTAACAACTGCCGGGTTTCATTGTCATAAAACTCGGCGCTGCGCTTGAATATCTCGGTAGCGGCAATCGCCAGGGGACTGTCTATATAGATCTTCTGTTCACGCGGGAGTTTGCCCTGTTTGTACAGCAGGTTGAGATCATAGATTAAATCCTGGGTTCTTTCGACCGCAAAAGCAGGAATTATCAGGTTGCCACCTTTTCTCCGGGTGAATTCAATTGCTTCCAACAGCCGGTCTATACGGGTGGTATTGGCCTGGTGCAGCCGATCTCCATAAGTTGACTCCAGGATCACATAATCAGCATTTTCTATATAGGTAGGATCTTTTATTATCCTCTGCCGGCTGTTGCCCAGGTCACCGCTGAAAACCAGCTTGGTCGTTTTGCCGGATTCCGTAACCCATATTTCAACGATAGCCGAACCCAAGATATGTCCTGCGTCCCGCAGTCGGATTTCCACATCATTAGCGGGCTTAAACATCTCGTCATAACTGTAGGGCCGAAATTGATTCATACAACGGTAGGCATCTTCTATGGTATAAATAGGCGACAGCAAGGGTTTACCGGCGCGAGTCAGTTTGCGGTTCTTCCTCTCCACCTCAGTTTCCTGAATATGAGCGGAATCAGGCAGGAGGATTGAGGCCAGATCTGCAGTGGCAAAAGTGCAGTAAATTGGGCCTTTGAAGCCCTGGGCACACAGTTTGGGAATTAGA
>JBLNCH010000037.1:0-4357 GCA_050260485.1 Bacillota bacterium
CTTAATTGACCTGATTGACCAGCGCCTTAGCTCTTGGCGTTGAACAATTTCCTTCTTTCCTCCGAAATATAATTTTGCCATAGTATTTTCCATAACCGGGGTTATCCTAACTTAACTTCATAATCATCCCGAACCCTGCATTGTGCCCTGCCCATCCAAAAGCCTCTTTCTGAGTCGATCCGGGTCGCCGGCAAATCGTAATCCAACAAAAAACCACATGGAATAAACATACCTTTAGCATTATAATTGTAAAAAATTAACAGCAATAACATATTGAACCATCAACCTGTTGGTGATGCCTTAAGTTGAGGAGGGGCAGTGGAGTATCTCGTCAGACACCATGAGATCGATGTGGTCAGATCATTGCAGGCCGTGTTTGGAGATAAGGAACTCCTGGAAATGATAGTGGGACTATTTCCGTACCCTATTCAGGTTTTTTCTCCAGACGGGACCTCGATCATGATCAACAAGGCTGCTATTGAACAACTCGGTATTAATCCCCAATACCATTTAGGTAAATATAATGTTTTTCAAGACCCCATCGTTCTCGGCTGGGGCATAATTGAATCGATCAAGCGGGTACTCGAAGGCGAAACGGTGTATTTCCGCGACCTGACTGTGTCTTACCCACAGATGACAGAGATTCATAAGACGGAGGTCAGGGATATCCAGACTCTCCAAATGGATATTACCTGTTTTCCTCTTGGATCTGATGGTAAGCCAGCTTGCTTTGCGGCTCTGTTCTTGGTTAAGAGAGTATACCGTGGTAAAGAGGAAATCATTAAAGCCCGGATATATATGGAGGAGCACTGGTTTGAGGATTTTAGTCTGCGCAAATTGGCTGCAGCGGCCACCCTGAGCCCCTATTACTTTTCACGTTTGTTTAAGAAGCACGTAGGACTCACCCCCCATGGTTACTATATGAACATTAAGATTGAAAAAATCAAGGAAAAACTGGGTGATAACAGCCTCTCCATTTCCGAGGTGTTTGCAGCCTGTGGCGTTAACTACAACGGGCATTTTGCCCGGGTCTTCAAAGAAAAGGTTGGCCTCACCCCTTCCCAGTACCGGGAGACACTACACTCCAAATAGTCAATCACCGGCAAGGGCTTTTGCAACCTGATTGCAAAAGCCCTTTTTTATGCCACCCGCCCAATTTATATTGCTGGTGAAAAAACTTGCTGAATGTCATTAAACACCGAATTTACCGAACTTTAACCCGGCAGAGGGCGCAATAGCACCTGCTCACCGTGTTCGAACCCGTAGAGCAATATGCTGACTAACAAAAGCAAATCCCGCCTATCTGACCTACCCGGTTGCTCCATATCATAAATTTGTCAGGGATTGGTAAACCGGGGATGGTTTGGTCAGCCTTTGCTGCGGAAGACATCACGGAAGAAAAGAAAGCGACCGGGAAAGGAAAGGGCCAAGCCCCCTGCTGTGTTCCTGCGGTAGCCTAAAATTCCGGTCCCACCGGACGGCCCATCATTTGTAGTTTCACGAGCCAACACGCCATCCCTGATATTCTGCAATAAATCAGAGTATTGCTAAAGGAGGTGCCATGAGAACTTCTTTTACCTGACTGATGGAGGTGTTAAATTGATTGTAAAACGGAAAAAGAGGCTGCTCTCTTTGATGGTAATGGGTGCTTTTCTATTGGCCATAGTATCCAGCTATCCTGCGATGGCCGCACCGAGAGGCTCCCAGAGCAAGACTTCAGCGCAACTCGGCTCAAAGATGGCCATTTTAGCCGCACCGGGAGAATCAATAACAGTGAATTCTCTTAGTTCCGGGTTGACTGTCAATGAGCTGATTGAGACCTTGATAGGACCAGGTATTGAATACAGTAATGTTACTTTTATAGGAGACGAGCGCGCGGCAGGGACCTTTAGCGGCGGCGCAGCCATCCTTGGCCTGGAAAGCGGCATTGTACTGGGGACCGGGGATATCACCAAGAGTGTGCCGGGACCCAATACAGCAGACGATATTACAGAGGATCTGAATAGAGATGGGGACCTAGATCTAAAACAAATTGTCGAGGCCACAACTTATGACGCAACGATTCTGGAATTTGATTTTGTACCGCAGATAAACCGGCTGACCTTCCAGTATGTATTCGCCTCCGATGAGTATAATGAATACGTAGATAAGGGTTTTAATGATGTTTTTGCCTTCTTTCTTAACGGTGTCAATGTGGCCCTGGTACCGGGAACAGGTGATCGGATCTGTATCGACAATATAAATAAACAAAAAAATTCCCAGTACTATCGGAATAACTCCCTAGAGGATTTTGAAAGTCCGCCCATTAACACCGAGATGGATGGCCTGACCACGGTGCTGACAATTGATGAACCGGTAACACCGGGAGTTGCCAACCACATCAAGCTTGCGATTGCCGACACCGGTGACAATGAATGGGATAGCAATGTGTTCATAGCCAACTTCAGGTCGGTCCCCCCACCCACGGTACAGTTCAGTGCGGCTAATTACGCTGTTAATGAAGGTGACGGCAAAGCTACCATCACTGTTGTCCGTGAAGGTGATCCTCACGTGGCTTTCAGTGTTGGCTATCAGGCTCAGGATGGCACCGCCGCAGCAGGATCAGACTATACGTCTGTACAGGGTACTCTGGATTTTGCAGCAGGGGAGATGAGCAAGAGCTTTGAGATACCGATTATCGAAGATGATCTGTATGAAGTAAATGAAACAGTCCAGCTTAGCCTGGATTATGGCGTGACCAACGGGAACGGAACGGCTGGGTTTGTGATCGGAGAGCCGAGTAATGCTGTGTTAACGATTATCGATAATGATTCTCCCCCTGCCATTCAGTTCGAAACTGCCAACTTCTCCGTAATGGAGAATGCGGGCCAAGCCGAGATCAAGGTGGTGCGGGGCGGTGATCTGGCTGATGTGGCCAGCGTAGTTTATGCTACCAGCGACGGCACCGCTACTGCTGGTCTGGACTACTCCACGGTTGCCGGTTCAGTTTATTTCCAGCCCGGGCAGGATCAGGTAATATTTTCCGTACCGATTATTGATGACCTAAATCCGGAGCCGGCAGAAACCGTAAACCTGGTCTTGAGTGATCCGGTAGGACTGCCTTTAGGAAGCGTTTCTCAGGCCGTCCTCACCATTATTGATAATGATATACCAACCACCATCCAGTTCAGCCACAGCGCCTATTCGGTTAAGGAAAATGCAGGCCATGCTGTTCTTACAGTTACCCGTACCGGAAATACCGCGAGTGCTGCCAGTGCAGATTACTACACCAGCGATGGTACGGCGACCTCCGGTTCTGACTACTCCACTGTTGCCGGAACAGTTTATTTTGCTGCGGGTCAGACCCAGGCCACTTTCTCCATCCCGATCATAGATGATACCGTCTATGAGGGAGATGAGACGGTTAATCTGACCTTAAGCGGTTTCAGCGGGGCCAGTGCGGGGACTCCTCACAATGCGGTACTTACAATTATTGACAATGATTCCTCGGGAGGCAGCGGAGGCGGCGGAGGCGGCTACTCCGGCTCCTTTAAATTCAGTCTGGAAGATTATTCGGTAAAAGAGGATGTGGGTACGGCCACTATCACGGTACAGCGGACCAGTAGTACTTCGGCAGCCAGTGTAAAGTATGCCAGCAGCTCGGGCACGGCTGCTCCGGGATTAGACTATACTGATGTTTCAGGAACTCTCAATTTCGCGGCGGGAGAGACCAGCCAGAGCTTTACGGTACCGGTGATAGATGACAGCGACGTGGAGGACAGTGAAACTGTAAACCTGACACTGAGCAGCCCCTCGTCAGGGTTTTACATTGGCACACCTGGCAAAGCGGTATTAACTATTATTGACAATGATCAGGTCCCTGATAGCGGTATTGAATCGCCCACTGATGCCATTGGACACTGGGCCCACGACTGTATAATTGCACTCCTGGAGCATGGGATAATTGTGGGATACCCGGATAAAACCATAAGGCCGGAAAACATAATCACCAGGGCCGAAGCGGCGGTATTGGTTGTAAAAGCGTTGAATCTTGACACCTCTAACCTCGGAGGTACCGAATCCCCCTATGTTGATCCTCTGCCAACCTGGGCCCGCGATGCTATCCTGATCGCAGGAAAAAGCAACATCATGGTGGGCTATCCGGACGGCACCTTCAGACCGGATCAACCCATTACCAGGGCGGAGATGTGCGCCCTGCTGGTTAATGCTTATAAGAAAACAGCAGTCAGCGGCTACACTATGGCTTTCGCAGACAATGACAGCATACCCGGTTGGGCATACACTTTTATGGAAATCGCCGCCGGGAATGGTATTATCACCGGGTATCCGGATGGTACCGTAAGGCCCAACCGCAATA
>JBLNCH010000038.1:0-3594 GCA_050260485.1 Bacillota bacterium
CTTAATGTCCAAAGTTTGGGGGTCAGCCCGGTATTCGCCGGTTTGGCCACTTTTCCTGCTACCATACTAAGCCCCCAACTCGTCTGATAGATACGTCCCTGCAGACGAGTCACATTGAGGCAGTCGCCCTCGTGATGCGGGAATGAGCGTAGGAAGCGGGTTGTAAAGATGGCAGAGTGATGGGGTGTGCTTGAATGCGGGGAGCCAATGTGCAAGACAGTTTATTGCTTCTATGACAACTATTCTAACTCAGGGGACACTGATGCATACGACAATAGGCCAGATCATCCTCGCCGTCTACGCAGTAGCCATCTTTATTACCACAGCCTTTGTCATCAAGCTCACCAAGCCCATTGAGTACAGAGGGTGGTTTTTGCAACCCAGCTTGCTGTAAAGTTTGATGTTGTATTTTACGAAGTATTAGCATATAATAATAACAACCAGCTGTGGAGGTGTGAAAATGCCAAATATCAAACCGGTCTCAGATTTAAGAAACTATAACGAGGTTCTTCGTTCCTGTCAGGTTGGGGAGCCTGTATTTTTGACAAAAAACGGCAGAGGCCGCTATGTCCTTTTGGATATGCAGGAGTACGAAAAGCAGCAGGCTGTAATCAAGCTGCTGTTCAAGCTCTCCGAGGCAGAGGATGCTATTAAAACAGGAGAGGAATGGAAATCACTTGATGATCTCAAGAAAGCATTGGAGGTCTGAGTGTGAAATTCAAAATCCGAATCAACCCTGTGGCAATAGCCGATATTCAGGAGATGAAGGCTTATATTGCCGAGGACAATCCGGTTGCAGCCGAAAGAATGGGGAACGATATCTATTCCAAGGTAGAAAAGCTGGCTGACTTTCCTCAAATGGGAGTTTCCCTCAGTTCAAGAATCAACATGAAAGCGGATTATCGCTTTCTTGTCTGTGGGATGTATCTCATTTTTTACAAGATCGAGGGCGAATTTGTTTCAGTTTATCGTGTCTTGAATGGCATGAGGGATTACCTGTCTATTCTTTTTACAGATGAGCTGCCTGAAAACTAAATTAAAGAAGCTGTGATGAGCCTTGCTGAGCTGTTTACCCGCCATGACTGGTTGTTGATGAGAAACTTGCTGTTCAAGGCATACGAAAGTTCATGGTGGACAACCACATCATTTTTTACGTGAACCATTGCCCCCTTTTATATAATCGTCCCATTTTGAATGCGGGAGGAGGTCAATTCAACGGTCTTCCCGGCGACGCGGCAATGAAAACCAGAGCTGATCCAGCCATTGCAGTTCTTCTTCGCTGAGCAAAGGCTGCTCCGCCGCTGCTAAGCTGGCGTCCAGCTGTTCCGGACGACTGGCGCCGATAATGGCTGAAGTGATTCCGGGTTGTTGTATAACCCAGCGTACCGCGGTGGTCGCCATGTCATAGCCGTGTTCAGAGCACCAGAGTCTGTACTTCTCCACAGCCTCAAAGGCTGGTTCTTGCCAATACCTTTTTTGATAGAGCTCCCCGGATTTATTGGCGCCTGCCAATCCAAAACGGGTTCCCGTCTCGACCTGCTGGCCCCAGCGATAACGCCCGGTCAGCATTCCGCCGGCCAGCGGGTTGTAAGTCATGATTCCGACGCCTTCGCTAAGACACATCGGCACCAGTTCATCCTCGATCATGCGGAATAACAGGTTGTATCGAGGCTGAACGCTTTCGATGCGACTAAAATTTTTTCTTTCGGCTATACCGAGGGCTTTGACGATCTGCCAGCTCCTCCAGTTCGATACGCCTATGTAGCGTACCTTTCCTTGAGTCACCAGGTCGTCAAAAGCCCGCAGCGTTTCCTCAACAGGGGTGCTCTCATCAAACTGGTGCGCCTGATACAGATCCAGGCAATCCGTTTTCAACCGCCGCAAACTATCCTCAATCGCTTGCATGATGTGCTTGCGGCCAAGACCGCGGTCGTTTGCCCCCGGACCCATTGTTCCAAAACACTTGGAGGCCAGCACGATCGTATCCCGCTTTCCTTTCAACCAATCGCCGATTATTTCCTCCGTGGAACCGAACTGCTGGAAATCTCCACCCAGTGGGTATACATCCGCCGTATCAATGAAGCGGATGCCGGCCTCAAACGCTTTATCCATGATCGCAAAGGCAGCCTGCTTGTCCGTCTGATTCCCAAAGGTCATGGTTCCCAGGCAGAGATTCGTTACTTTTAAACCTGAACGCCCAAGTGTCCTGATCTCCATGGCAGCCTCCTGGTTCCGCTGGTTTGACATACCGTTTCTCCATATACCATGCTATACCCTAGAATTCAATAGAAGTCAAGAGGTTTTTTATATTTTGATCCCGGATTTCGCAAGCCCATCGGTTAAAATTACCATATAACAATTGAAAAGGTGTTCCGCATGTGGAACCACCTCGACTTTATATCGATATTCTGATATAATATGGGTATATTGAGAGCGGAGGTGTGCATCATGCCAAAGATTAGGCCTAGCTCGGATTTGCGGAATAAGTATAACGAGATTTCGGAGTTCTGCCACAAGTATTCTGAGCCTGTGTATATAACGAAAAACGGTCGGGGCGATTTGGCCGTCATGAGCATTGAGACCTTCGAGCGTCTTGTCGGCCAATTTGAGCTTTACAAGCTGCTGGACGAGGGTATGGATGCGATAAAGAATAACAGGGTCTTGCCTGCTGAGGATGTGTTCAAGCAAATTGAAAGCGGACTTGAGGCATGAAACGCTACAAGGTGTTCATGACCCAGCCTGCGGCAAACGATTTGCAGGGCATTTCGACCTATATTGCCAACGAGCTTAGAGAGCCTGCCATTGCAAAAAAACTTGTCGGCAAGATTAAAGAAGCTGTCATGAGCCTTGTTGATCTGTCTACGCGCCATGCCCTGGTCGTTGATGAGAGACTTGCGGCTCAAGGCATACGAAAGTTCATGGTGGACAACTACATCGTCTTTTACGTTCTATCGGAGAAGGATGCAACGGTGACCGTGGTTAGGATACTGTATGGGCGGCGAGATTGGATTAGTTTGTTGTAGCGATCCATATAGAAGAGAATTAAATGCTAAAATTACCAGTGTGAACGGAAGGAAAACAGGCGAAGTGGGTGAGATAAATTTGGAGAGGCATAATTTGGGCGGCGGAAAGGAAAGAATTGAAATATATTTATTATAGTTTTATTTTCTGTGGATGAAACGTGTGAATTGGTGACCTGGCCTTGACAGGTGGAAAAACCTCATATAAAATAAAAGCGTTGAAGGGGAGTAGCAGGTAAGCTAAAGAGCGGAGCTCTTTACTTGCCGGATAGAGTCAACATACTGGTACTGATTGTACCTGGCTTTATCCCTGATGTTCTGCGTTGTGAGACCTTTAACATAATCCGAATGCCATCGGGTTGTGTTAAAGGTCTTAAATTTTTTATGTACCATCTAAAAATCATCTTAAACGTTATGGGGGGAATCACTAATGAATGCTTTCTGGCTCTCTTTAATCATGATTTTTTTGGCCGAGCTCGGGGATAAAACCCAGCTGGTGGCGCTTACCCTGGCGACCCGTTACAATGCAAAGGTCGTTTTATGGGGAATTTTTTGGGCCACTCTGGCGGTTCAT
>JBLNCH010000039.1:0-17968 GCA_050260485.1 Bacillota bacterium
TCTGCTACCACACTGGAACCGGTGGTAGTAAAGCCCGAAACCGTCTCGAACAGGGCATCCGCCGGAGAAGGCAGGTAGCCTGTTAACATATAGAGCAAGGCACCAAAAACTGAGGCTACCACCCATCCCAGGGTTACAATAAGATATACCTCTTTAATATTAATAGTATCCCTGGTTTTAAAAAATCTGGTTAATAGCAAACCAATAATTACTGTTAAACTCGCAGCCGCGACCAACTCCCAGGTAATTGCTTCTTGATCGATAATTGACCAGGGTAAACAGGTTAACATCGCCAGGCCAACAATTAATATAAGTCGTCCCAGGTTATAGACAACCAGTTGCCATCTCAAGACCGTTCTCCCCCCGCATGAAAGAGCCGCTCTATCTTGTGAATGCTTTGCGGCATCGAGAATATCAGAATGCGGTCATAGGGCTTGATGATCGAATACCCACCAGGTATGATGACCTGGTCCTGACGGACTATTACTCCAATGATAGAACCGGGGGGAAACTTAATGTTGCGGAGCTCTTTGTTTATTGCCGGTGATCCTGGCTGAGCCAGCACCTCTAAAACCTCCGCCTGTTCATCCCGCATGATGGTGACCGAAAGGATATCTCCCATTCGCGTATACTTCATGATGGCCCCGGCGGTGAGCAGGCGCGGGTTCAAAACGGTATCGATCTCCAACTGCTCGGCCAGAGGCATAACATCCGTCCTTTTCATTTGGCAGATAGTCTTTTGAACCCCAAGGTTGCGGGCAATAAGGGAACAGAGCAGATTGACCTTGTCATCATCAGTAACGGCGACAAACAGGTCAGACGCCGCGATGTTCTCCTGCTCCAGGAGTTGATAATCGCTGCCATCCCCATGGATCACCAGGCTGGACTTGAGCTTCTGGGACAGCTTCCGGGCCCGGTCCTTGTTCTTTTCAATGATCTTGATCGACATGGGCGGTTTAACCTGCTCCAGCATCTGGGCTAAGAAGTAAGCGGTCCGGCCACCACCCAGAATGGTCACCTGCTCCACCCTCGGAGTGTTAAACCCCATTAGTTTCTCCACTTCGAGCATATCAGCGGTGCGGGCCATCAGATGGATGTGATCCCCGGCCTGCAGGACATCCCCGCCACTCGGCACAATCATTTTATGCTTGCGGGCTATGGCAACTATATTGTAGGGCACCGAACTGTCCAGTTCTTTGATCTTTTTCCCCGCCAAGGGCGAGGTCGGTTTAATCTCCAGTTCCATCAGCTTTACTCTACCATCAGCGAAGTATTCCACATTTATGGCCTCTGGATTTCTGGCAATCTGTACAATCTCCTGAGCTGTCACGCGCTCCGGATTGATGATCAGGTCAATACCCATGAGGTCCTTTAAGGAGAAATCCTTTACCTCCAGGTATTCCGGGTTACGCACCCGGGCCACGGTAGTCTTGACTCCGTACTTTTTGGCCAGAAGACAGGACACCATATTCAATTCATCAAATTCGGTAACCGCCACCAGCAAGTCTGCCTTGCGCACCCCAGCCGACTCAAGCACCGAGGTGGAGGAGCCACTTCCGAGTACAACCTGAACATCAAGGGACTCCTCCAAAATACGTTGGCGTTCCGGGATCTGTTCGATTATCACCACATCGTGTCCCTCTCCGGACAGCAGTTGAGCCATACTGTATCCTATCTTACCGGCACCAATGATGATGATCTTCATACTTTCTACCTACCTTTATATATAAGGATTACGGCGTGAGCTACCCGTAAGGTGAAGTAAATCTCACTAGATTATACATCCATAATCACACATAATAAATCAAATTCTTCGACGTCCATCAGATGTTTAAGGGGCTCGCCGGATTGTTTCAGGCAGGTTTGATGATATCAGTGCCATAATGATTGAGATGCCGGCTAATAATCAGGAACCGGGAAAGCTCAAATAATCCCTGTAGGCTGAAGATTTTGGAACGATTCGATTTACCAAGCACGAACTAACATGAACCTTCTGTTCCATAACCGGGGTTGACATCCATGCCCTGAGGATAGTCCGGAGAAGAGGCCGAGCAGAGACCGTTCATCGATAATTAACAATGATTTATTTTACCACCAGTACCGGGCAGTGAGCCGCGGCCACCACTTTGCTGCTGATACTCCCCAGCAGAACTCGTTTTATCCGGTTTAATCCCCGGTTACCGATGATGATAAGATCGTAGTTGCCCTTCCGGGCGATGCGACAGATGATGTCGGCCGGCAAGCCTGCTTCTAGCAGCAGTTCGGTTGGTAAATGGGGTCCCATGGCTGCTCGGGCGTTCTCTAATACCTGTTTGGCGATAACGGTCGGATCATCGTATATCTCGGGTGCATTAACCGGTGCAACATTGCTGGCCTGCACTATATGCACCAGACTGACTTCTTTGGCCGAGCCTTCCTCTATCAGTTTTCGCGCGGTCGCAACCGCCTTCATGGATGCCTCCGAGCCGTCTACCGGTACTAATACCTTGTTAAACACAGGAACATCCCCTTTCTCTGTTAACTATTTTCATATAATATCTGAGTCATCCATAAGAACATTACCGAAAGTCTTTTAAGGTTTTGCAGTGATGATTGATTTTCCTACCTGTGGGCTCTCCTGACTCGCGTTTGTTGGGTCGTCCGGCACCAGGTTCTCCTGATGCCTCCGGTTCAGGTTTCTTATCTCCATTATGAGCCAGGTAACAGTAATAACGGTCGAGACTATGTCCGCAACCGGTCCGGTATAAAGAATTCCATCCAGGCCATAGAACCTGGGCAAGATGAGCAGACACGGTATGAATACCAACCCCTGCCGCGACAGGCTCAACATCATGGAATGAACTGGTTTTCCTATCGCCTGGAAAAATCCGGCTCCAACCATCTGCAATCCTATGACCGGTATGGCCACTACAAAGACCAGCAATGCCCGGCTTCCGAAAGCTACCAATTCAGCATCCTGACTGTTAAAAAGCGCAATAAGCTCGGTGGGATAAATCCTGGTAATAATAAACCCGAATGAGGCGATAGCTGTCGCTGTCATAAGGGCGTATTTCAACACCTGCATTACCCGATCATACTTCCGGGCGCCGAAATTGTATCCTATTATCGGCTGGGCGCCGCCATTCACTCCAATGATGGGCATCACAATCAGGGACATCAGAGTCATAACTACTCCCATACCTGAGATTGCCAGATCGCCACCGTAATGCTTGAGACTGTTATTGAGAAGCCCCCCAATCAGGCTCTGGGCAAACTGAAGGGCAAAGGGTGACATCCCCATAAACATTATGGTTGTAACCAGTCCCAACCTGAGCCGGAAATTCTTGCGGCGTATCTTCAGTTCTCCTTTACCCAGAGCAAAGTGGGTGATAATCCAGGTGGCGGATACTGCCCAGGAAATAATCGTAGCCCAGGCGGACCCTTTCATCCCCCAGTGAAATACGCTAACAAATAAAAATGTAAGAATGATATTGCAGAAAGAGCCGATCAGCATGGTTACCATAGCCTTGTTCGGATTACCCTCGGCTCTCAGGAAATTGTTCATCCCAAAGCTCAGTAGGGCCAGAACAGTTCCTAGGATAACGATTTCCAGGTAGTCTTTGGCATAGGGCAAAACAGTATCGCTGGCTCCGAAAAGCCTTAAGACAGGTTCCATAAAAGTTAAGCCGAATGCGGTAATGAGCAGTGATGTAATAACCAACAGCACTACCGCGTTACCCATAACCTTTTCGGCCTCTTCTTTTCTCCCCTGACCCAACCGAATGGAAACCAGAGTCGTCGCACCCATTCCCACCATAGCTCCAAAAGCGACCTGGACCATCATGGCCGGGAATGCAACCGTTATGCCGGCAATCCCCAAAGAGCCTACGGCATTTCCAATAAAGACCCGGGCAACAACGTTATAGAATGCCTGCACCAGCAGTCCAACGATAGCGGGTATCGAAAACAGCAACAGCAGTTTGGCTGGTTTCTCAGTTCCTAATCTTTGCGACCTTTCCATAGACCCTTCTCCTAATCGGCAAAACATGGGCAAAGATGTACGGTTGGCATTGATTTAACTGTTGGCCAGTTCTGATAACAGTCCCCCTTATCCTTAACTGCCTTAAGTTCAACCAACCAGTTTATATTGATGGCATAATCCTGATTCGATAGTTTATGAGCATGTACATCCTATTGTACCACTGTTAGCTCGAATTTGAGTATCCTTAGATCAGTTTACCTGGTGCTCAAATACATCTGAGCCATTCTGGCATTCTCAGGTTTTGGTCGAACAGGATACGGAGCCTTGCAGGAATCTTCATACCTGCTCTCTTAACCTGCTTTCCCAATAATCAATCATATGAGTTGAAAAAATACTGGTTTTGGAATTCAGCTTATCTTAGACTTAAATTATTATTTGGTTCTTTATCAGCGCCGGGTTACACGGTAAGATTAAATGCAGCTAGAAAGGGGAGAGCATTTTTTATGACGGACAGGCCTATCCGCCGTAAACCGGCCAATCTAACCTACGGGGTAGATGAGAACCCGCCCCTAGCCGAAGCCCTTTTGCAGAGTCTTCAGCAATTGGTTATGATCTCGGCGATGTTGATATTTCCCAGCATAATAGTGACTGCTGCGGGTGGTTCACCCGAACTGGCCCAGAGCCTGACCAGCATGACCATGATTGTAGGGGGTTTAGGGACAATCCTGCAGGCCCTGCAAAAGCCAATCGGTTCAGGTTATTTATGTCCGGAAGGCGGAGCGGAGCCATATTTGCCGGGAGCTATTCTGGCGCTCAAGACAGGAGGATTGTCGCTCTTGTGCGGCATGATGGTCTTTGCAGGACTTTTTCAGGGAATAATGAGCCGGTTTATAAGCCGTCTGCGGGTTTTATTCCCGCCTGAGGTCACCGGTCTGGTGGTGGTGATGGTTGGATTTAACGTCATCCCTATTACCGTGGAGTATCTCTTTGGCGCTACCGATGGCAATTGGGTTTTTCATGGCAACACCCTGATGGCTGGTATCCTTTCTCTGATGGTTATGATCGGCGCCAGTATCTGGGGACCTGCATGGCTGCGTAATTTCAGCCTCCTGGCCGGGTTAATTGTGGGATACATATTCAGTGCAGCACTTGGTTTGTTTTCTGCCCAGGATCTGGAGATGCTTCGGTCTGCACCATTAGTAGGCCTGCCAGCTTTCCAGTTCCATGGCTTCAGTTTCGATCCCGCTCTTATCGTGCCTTTCCTGATTGCCTCATTGAGCAGCGTCCTGAAAGCTATCGGTGATATAACAACCTGCCAGAAAATCAATGATGCCGATTGGAAAAGACCGGATCTGGAAAACATCAGTTCCGGGGTGCTGGCGGAGTCCGTTAAAACGGTAGTTGGCGGTCTTACTGGCGGACTGGGATGTACAACCAATTCCTCCTCCATTGGACTGTCTCTGGCTACTGGCGTGACCAGCCGCCGGGTGGCCTATGCGGCAGGGGTCATGTTGATGCTGCTGGCGTTTTTGCCCAAGCTCACCGTCTTCTTTGTGATTATGCCCAAGCCGGTAATGGGAGCCTGTATACTCTTCGCCATCTGTTTCATGATTGTCACCGGTCTGCAGATCGCATTATCGCGCATGGCCGATTCCCGCAAGGTATTCGTCCTTGGGATCGCAGTGACTTTGGGATTGAGTGTTGATTTCCTGCCCGGATTCTACCAGGCCATGATGCCATCCTGGCTGAATCCGATTTTCGGCTCCTCTATCTCCCTAGCTACCATATCAGTTATTGTCTTGAATATGCTGTTCAGAATCGGGGTGTCACAACGGCAAAGCCTTGTTTTTGACCCTCAGTCCGATGATAACCGGGCGTTGATGACATTTATAGAAAACGCGGGCAGTCAGTGGGGTGCCCGTCAGGAAGTAATCCAAAGAGCGGTCCAGGTATTGATCGAATCCGTGGATGTCCTGAAAACCTATGCAATGGTGGAAGGCCCGATTACTATTGAGGCCCGGTTCGACGAATTTAATCTGGACTTAGCAATGGAATACCAGGGGACAGCCCTCGAGCTTTGCGACGAACGCCCTGATGCCAATGAGCTGATGGAAAATGAGGACGCCATGGCGCGCCTGGCTGGATACATGATCAAAAACATGGCAGACAGATCAAAGGTAATCGTCAACGACAGTACCTGCCAGCTCCAGGTTCATTTTGATCATTAAACGGTAACCCACGCGGAAATACTGAAGCTGACGACAATTCATGCTGTGTTAACCTTTATCGATGCTTTGTGAAAACCTGGCGATTCCTTTAGAATATAGATTAAACTTATGATGATTTGGAGGAAAATCATGTTAACTCGACAGGAAGCATTTAAACTGCTGAAAAAGTACAACCAGAGCGACAATCTCATTAAGCACGCACTGGCCGTGGAAGCGGTAATGCGGTACTTTGCGCGGCAGCTTGGCGAGGATGAAGAGTACTGGGGTAATATCGGATTGATCCACGACCTTGATTACGAACTCTATCCCGAGGAGCACTGCCACAAAACCAGGGAGCTCCTGCAGCAGGAAGGTGTCAGTGAGGATATCATTCACGCCGTGATTTCACATGGCTGGAACATATGTACCGATGTGGAGCCAACCCGGACGATGGAAAAAGTCCTCTATACCATTGATGAGTTGACCGGCCTAATCACCGCTACTGTTTACATGCGGCCCAGCAGGAGCATCCTGGATCTGGAGGTTAAGTCGGTAAAGAAGAAGTTCAAGACCCCCAGCTTTGCCGCCGGGGTCAATCGTGAACTGATTACCAATGGCTGCGCCATGCTGGATATGGACCTGGATACGGTTATGAAGTGGACAATCGAGGGTATGAAGGAAGCCGCCTCTGAACTAGGCCTGGCTATTTCGGGGACACCATACTAAATAATGAATCACGGGGTCAGTCCCCGTGATTCATTTCGTTTGGTCTTTTGACTCCTAAAACGTTTCGCCCAGAGTGGCCTTCGGACTCGGCTCTGGATGTTAATCGTTGTAAATAGGCGGTTCATTTGGTTTTACTCCAACCCATGCCTGCCGGGCATTTCCAGCAGTTTTCTGGTTTGAATGCCCTGGATATGGAGGAAGTCGGTGAACACGGCCAACTGGGTAAATGCAGCTTATTGCGAACAAAAAAGCGGAAGTCGCTATGCTTCCGCTTAAAGAGCTTGCTCAGAAGAGTGCTTATTTATTTCTGGGCATCCCAACCGCCAGCCTGGCGCAGTTCCTCGATTCGCGATAAGGCCAGCTTGCGCATCTGTGGCTTGTCAATCTTGCCCATCCGCGTCAGCAGGAACATCTGGTCTGCGGGCCAGATTTCCACGTGCTGGGGCCGTTTATAGGAGGCAATACTTTGGCAATGGGCCATGATTTCTTCTGGTGTAAGCGTCTGGCCCGGTTTGGGCTGAACGAAGGCGAAGATGCCTTCATCAAACATCCGGTGGGGAACCCCCACCACTTCAGCCAGAGCCACCTTGGGGTGGTCCATGATGTGGCTCTGCACCTCATCCGGGAATACATTATACCCTTTCTGCTTGATCATGAACTTGCGCCGCCCGGCCAGATAGAGGGCCCGATAAGTTCCCATGTTTTTGAAGTATCCCATGTCACCGGTATAGAGTATGCCTTCCTTGGATACGGCTTTGGCAGTCTCTTCGGGCTGGCCGAAATACCCGATAAATACCAGCGGAGGATGGTAACAGATCTCTCCTACTTCCCCGTCAGGCAGCTCTTCTCCGGCGGTTCCATCCTCGTTCATCGGCTTGCGAATCGTAACGTCAGCCACGTCGGGGAAGGCGCGTCCGACCTGACCGGCCATCTCCTCTGCGGGAATGCCGTGTGGGGTGGCGGTGGCAAAGCCCGCATTCTCGGTCATCCCGATGCCGGTACCCACGATGGGAGCCATGGTGTAAAGCTGCTTCAGGAAGGGCAGATCTCCCGGAGCACCGGCATAGAACACCCCTTCCAGGCTGGATAGATCGTAATCCTTGTAGTTCGGCAAAGCCCACACCATACGGAACTGGGTGGGAATCATTCCAAGGGCGGTAACCCTGCGTTTCTGAATCGCCTCCAGGGTCATTTCCGGATTGAAGAGCCGCAATAAGACCAGGGTCCCACCTTTATAAAAGGTAGTGAAGGCCAGTTCTGAAGTCCCGGCCACATGGCTGGGGGGCAGGTTGCAGAGGGTACGAAGTTCTGTATACGAAGAACCGAACAGGCGGCTCAGGATCTCGTTCTGGGCTATAATGCACCGGTGCGAAAGCAGGGCCGGTTTGGGAGGTCCGGTGGTTCCAGTTGTAAAAATGATGATGGTCCCATCCAGAGTGGAGGCACTGTCCCGGGCTTCTTCCAGAAGACCGGCAGCCGAGCCCTGTCGTAAGGCCACCAGTGCGTTTCGTTCCATCAGGTCTTGAAAGCCAATAAAATCCTCATCTACTTCTTCACCAGGTATCAGGGATACCTGAACCAGGTGTTTGACGTAAGGGCATCCCGCTTTTACAGCTCTGCCGACTTCCCGAAAGTCCCGCATCGGGGTGTTCCCCAAAAAGAAGAATATAGAAGGCTCGATCTTGGCTAGATCCTGAACTACCTCCGCCTCTTTCAGGCGGATGTCGATTGGGGCGACGATGGCACCCATGAGGAAGCAGGCATACATAAGATAATAGTGTTCGGCCGTTGTGAGCAGCATAGTGGCTACCCGGTCACCCTTGCGAATGCCCAGATCCAGCAGACGCAGTGCATACAGTTCTACGTTCTCCAGGAATTGCTTGTAAGTTACCTCTACACCAGTTTCATGCTGAAGCATGGCAATAACATCAGGGGTTTCTTCGGCCCATTTCTCAAGATATGAGGTCAGCAATGGCAGGGGGGTCCATGTAAAATCATCCATCTCAAATCCTCCCTTCTCTGTCTTATCCTCAAAACTTAATCACTATCACCTCTCTTTCCTGAGTAGTATCAGTGCGGGTGCTGCTGGCACGTAGTATTTAAAGAACATATCTCGTATTGATCTGTGAGGCCATTGGTTTCCTACTCTGGTCCCCCACAGACGTATTCTACCCTAAGTTTATCTTAGCTATATTTATCGTTGAAAGACTTATTTTTAGTACAAGTTAGCCTACAGGATCTGACCATGCCATATCCCCGAAGATCTGTGTGCGCTTTATATCCCCATGTCTAAAGCCGTGGACTTTACGGCGTATTATCGTAAATTGGAAGATTAGTATGGATGTTCAATAAAAAACGTGGCTGCAGTTTTCCCGCCTAGCCACGTTTTTCATCTCCTACTCTGAAGCAATCAAACGTTTCTACGTCAGAGTTGGTATTGATACAATCGATTCAGATAAATCAAAAACGATACCCACCATTAAAATGCGGGTACGCATGAACCCTGATAGGTCTCCTCCAGGAACTGTTTCACTTCCGGGGAATGCAGGGCAGCACCCAGTTTCTTGATGGCTTCTTTATCCTTGTCCTCGGGTCTTACCACCAGAACATTGGCAAACGGAGAATCCTTGGGCTCCATGGCGATCGAATCTTCAACCGGGTTCAGGTTAGCTTCCAGCGCATAGTTGCTGTTGATAACGCAGACATCCAGGTCGTCCAGAGCGCGGGGCAGCATGGCAGCATCCATCATTTTAATCTTCAGTCCTTTTTTGTTCTCAACGATGTCACGTTCCGTAGCTGTTACCCCTACTCCTTCCTTCAGCTTCAGCAGCCCTGCCGACTCCAGGACCATCAGGGCCCGCCCGCCATTGGTGGCGTCGTTTGGGATACCAATCGTGGCACCATCTTCGACCTTGTCGATGCTATCATACTTTTTGGAATAGACTCACATAGGCTCGTTGTGGACTTTAGTGGTCCAGACCAGATCGGCATTGTTTTTGGCATTATAGTCCTCTAAATACGGTATGTGTTGGAAGAAGTTGGCATCTATCTGTTTGTCTTTGAGTGCGGGGTTCAACAGCACATAATCGGTAAACACCTTGATCTCCAAGTCGACTCCCTGTTTCTGCAGCATGGGCTTAACTACTTCCAGAATCTCTGCATGGGGTTTGGCGGTACAACCCACCACCAGCTTGGTGGTTTTGGTGGCAGGCTCCTCCGCACTCTGTTTGCCGCATCCTGCAACCAGGCCACCAACCATCAGTAAACAACACAGGATAACCAGTAGTCTCTTCATTCCGTTACCTCCTTTTCTTTGCAATTCGCGCTGCCAGGTTATCACCCAGCATCTGAATTCCCTGAACCAGGATAATAAGCACTATTACGGTTGACCACATTACTACATCCTCATAACGCTGGTAACCATAATAATAGGCCAGTGTTCCCAAGCCACCTCCCCCCACAATGCCGGCCATGGCAGAATATCCCACCAGGTTGATGGTGGTTATCGCGACCCCGAGACACAGCGACGGCATAGCCTCGGGAACCAGTACCTTATATATCACCTGCCAAGGGCTGGCACCTATAGAAAGGGCTGCTTCAACCAGACCCCATTCAATCTCCTTGAGTGACGTCTCAACTATACGGGCCACAAAGGGAATAGCTGCCAGGGTGAGGGGAACAATTGAAGCAATAGTGCCGATTGACGTCCCAACCACCATACGGGTGAAAGGTATCAACAGGATCAGGAATATAATAAATGGTATGGAACGGGTGGCATTGACAATCGAGCCCAGTATCTGGTTGAATTTGTTGTTTTCCAGGATGTGTCCCGGAGAGGTGGTTACGAGAACAATTCCTAAAGGCAGTCCAAAGACATAGCTGAAGAAGGTCGATATAAAAACCATGTATATGGTTTCCCATGTAGCTACCGCCAGGGCCTCCGGAACCCAGGAGTTGGCTTCCCATAAGGCCACCAGCGATTCCTGAGATATGAATCCGATCAGAGTCTCAATCATTGCGCAACACCTCGATTTCCAGCCCGCGATTGCGCAGGTAGGCCAGACCGCTGTCTATCACATCCGGGCTCCCCATCAATTCCAGGGCCAAATTGCCGAACGGAGTATCCTTTACCCGATCAATATTACCGTATAGTATGTTGGCCTGTAGATCATACTGCCTGATCATGGAAGAAATCACCGGTTCCCCGGCTGAAGCTCCGATGAACGAAACGCGAACCAGCCTGGTAGTCATGCCGCTTGAGTTGCCGTTAGGCCGATGCAACAGTTCCTCCGGTATCTCGCGGTTGATAACGGTGCCGATAAAACTGCGCGAGGTCGGGGTCTGCGGATTGGAAAACACCTCCAACACATCACCGATTTCTACTATCTTGGAATTGTCGATTACGGCTACCCTATCACAGACCTCTTTAATAACATTCATATCGTGGGTAATCAGCAGGATGGTAAGGTTAAGCCGTCGGTTAATATCCCTCAAGAGTCCTAGAATGGACCTGGTGGTCTGGGGGTCCAACGCCGAAGTCGCTTCATCAGACAACAGGAGACCGGGGCGGTTCGCCAGAGCTCGGGCAATCCCCACCCTCTGCTTCTGGCCGCCACTCAATTGGGCGGGGTAAACATCAGCCTTGTCACTAAGCCCGACCATTTCCAGCAGCGACTGCACGCGCTCACGGGCTTCCTTACGCGGCACCCGGGCGATTTCCAGGGGAAACATGATATTGTCAAAAACAGTTCTGGAGGACAACAGGTTGAAATGCTGAAAGATCATGCCTATCTTCTGCCTTGCGGTCCTTAGTTCCTCCTTGCTGAGCGCAGTTATCTCCTGACCATCAACGAATATGGATCCACGAGTAGGCCTCTCCAGCATATTCACGCAGCGCACCAGGGTGCTCTTGCCGGCTCCACTCAGCCCGATGATGCCGAATATCTCACCTTTTTCCACGGTCAGACTGACATCGTCCAAAGCCATAATCTGCTGCTCGGCAGCGGTGTATATCTTGGTCAGATTTCTTATTTCGATCATTCGGCTCCCCCCGGCACAGCAAATAAAAACCCCTTTGTCCAACACAAAGAGGCAAGAGTTACAATCTCGCTCTTATCTGCCAGAACAAACTCTGCAGGAATTGGCACCGATGCCGTGTAAACAGCCGGTTGCCGGGCTTCATCGGGCCAGTCCCTCAGCCACTCTTGATAAGAGGTAATTTTCAATTATCATTACAATGGTATCACAGCCGTGAACATACCGTCAATGAAACATGCGACCAATTATAGATACCAGAGCGGACTCAGGTGTTCTCCGGTTCCCTGCCGTGCAGCCACATGGCCACTTTGTCAAAATCTTCTTCATTCCACTGCCTGATCTTTGCGATTTCCCTGATGGTCGGTCTTTTATCACCATCAAAGAAAAATGAGTGTGCAATCTGGGTCTCCGGATAAACTTCGATAATTCCCCAACCCGCAGCTTGGGGACTATCGGTAAAATCCCTGACTTCCTCGGGATTAAGGAGGTATTGATATACTACCTGTTCATCTTCGTAAATCTTTTCCAGTTCCATTTTCCTTTTCCCCTCCGTCATTCCTGGTTCTCGTTCGACCGTCCATGATCAAAACATCAGTTTTATATGTCATCCGATGAGGACGTTTTCCCAATTGTAGAGCTATACATATATTCCCCTATCAGTGGTCGATTGCCGAAGTCTATTATCGTATGGTGAGCTTAAAAGTTCTGGTAAATGAAAGCCTGGTAATCTCCGGTGGTGAAAATTACAATAGCCACAATTACCAGTGCCCAGAATACAGCCTTGGCAAAATCGGTCATCCATTCCTTCATAATCATCACCTCCGCATGACAACAGGACGCGTCAGACCGTGTTAATACAAAATTTATTGCGTATTATTATGCATGCTAAGCATATTCGCCGTCTTGCGGCTCGCTCCTATGTTCCTCGCCTACATCCCCACAACTCGTTTTTCTTTGGGCGGGACAGCCGACATACGCGGCCTCCATGCCGCGGATGTCGGTATTTCGCCATCCATGGCGAAATAGTCCCGCCCTAGACTCAGAAAAACTTCGTTGGGGGATGTAACGGCTCGTCACAACGTCGCTCACTCGCAAGCTGGCGAATATGTGATTCTGCATATCGGGCGGATATGTTTGTGCTCGATTTTAGTTTTCACACGGTCTACCGTCCTCCAGGTTCCATCAGCTGAACATCCGTGTCAGGACATATATGCTCTGGCCGGCATCACAGGCAAAGAAGATCCAGCCGATATTAACGAAATTAAAGGTGAGCAGTATGCTCAGTGCCACCGCAGGCTTTGAATCCAGGAAACGACCCCATTGAGACAGTTCCGGCAGCAGGTACTTCCTGTACAGTCGCAGAACTATCAGCCCCATCGCATGATACAGACCCCAGAAGATAAAATGCCATCCTGCTCCATGCCACAGCCCGGTTACCGCCATCACTATCAATGTATTGCGGATTACAAACCCCAAGGTACCACGACTGCCCCCCAGAGGAATGAAGAGATAATCACGGAACCACCCGGTAAGCGACATGTGCCACCGCTTCCAGAAATCTGAGACATTGCGGGCCAGGTAAGGCCAGTTGAAATTCTCCATAATCCGGTATCCAAACAGGCGGGCAATTCCGATGGCCATGTCCGAGTAGCCGGAAAAATCAAAATAGAGCTGAAAGGTATAGGCAAAGCTGGCCAGCCAGTATTGCGCTGCTGTCAGATCCGGCTGCTGCAGGAGAACCGCGGTGGCTGCCAGTGAATCAGCCAGCACCACTTTCTTGAAGAGACCGGATACTATGCGGGGAAGTCCGACATAGACATCTTCGATGTTGAATCCCCGCCACAAACGGTGACGAACCGTGCCATCGTCGTCCCGGTCCCAATGGGTATTACTCCTGCCGTTTGATTGATTGCCTCCCCCTTCACTCTCCACCGACCCACTCCGGCCATTCCCCGGCAGTCGGTCATTGTGGCCTTTAAGCTTCATCTCAGCTGTTTCCTGATTATCCGAAGTGGTGCCCTGCAGTGTGTCCGTTTGCATCAGGAAGGGTTGAAATCGCTCAATCGGCCCAGATATTAATATCGGGAAGAAGAATATGTAGTTTAGGAATTCCACCAGGTGGTGGCGGGGAATCTTTCCCTTACCGATATCCACCAGGTAATGAATCATTTTAAAGGTGAAATAAGATATCCCCAAAGGGATAAATATCTCGGGCACCGACAGCTTGGACACTGATAACGGTTGTAGGAGCAGGTTAAGGTTCTCGACCAGGAAGGCCGAGTACTTGAAATAACCCAGGATAGCGATCAGACCCAACACCAGACCGGTAACCAGCCATTTTCGCCCGGGTTGGCGTTTACTTATGGCCACCCCAGCCACATAGACCATTACCGCCAGGACCAGCAAAAAAAGCATCTCGCGCGGGTAATAGCAGGAAAAATATCCGAAGCTGACTAGAGCCAAAAAGAACGAGCGTAACCTCACCGGTACCACCAGCCAGTATAGCAGCCAGGATACGATAACAAAAACCATGAAAACCCAGGTATTCAGCATTTTATGAATCCCCCACTCTGATAAGCCCTGACTGGACCAGATCCCAGGTCAAAGTCCTGGCAACCGCCTGGTTCCCTTCGGCCATCAGGTGCACTGAATCCGTGAAGTAGCGGTCACCAACGGCATAGGTGTAATCAAAAACCTTTATCCCGGACTGCCTGGCAACCGAAGCCAGCTTATCCTGCTGTTCGGCCAATACTGTTTCGTCAAGCAGATCATACTTTTTGTATAATGTCTTGTTGCGCGGAACCATGAAAAAGGCGGTCTTAATTCGGTTCCTCTCCAGCACTTCGATCAACTGAAGATAACTCACCCAGTGCTGATTGGAATCATTCAGGGTGCAGTATCCCAGTTTCCCCTTCGTCTCTTTCAGCACGCTGAAGTCCTTTTCATACCAGGGCTTGTATAATTCCTCCGGGCTGGTTAGGCGGTTTTCTGTCTCCTTACCGCCCACCTTTAATGCCAGTTTTTCTTTCAGTGGTTCGCCAAACCACAGGTAGTTGAGCAGTATCCGGTAGCGATACAATGCCCAGTGATCGGTGGCCAGTCTCTTTAAGCGCTGCTCAAGACCGGTTCCCCGATTAGACTCGTCCGTATGCGGACCCCCGTCTGCAACCGGTTTACCGAGTTGGGCCAGTCGAGGGTGCTCCATCACTTTTTCGGAGCCAAACCAGCCGATATTCACGTCATATATAACCAGCTCCGGCCGGGTATCGATAATAAATTGCAAGATGTTCAGAGTGTCAGCCGGGGTACATCCCGGCAGGCTGAAGCAATAAACCGCCAGGTCCCGGTCCGACATCAATAACTGCAGGTGGTGGGCCACATATGAAGGAATGGTCTGGTCCTCACGAGGTACCCCTCCACCATGGATTACCGAATCGCCCAGAAACACCACTTTGAAGCCTTTATCTGCTGCCAGCTCCTGTTTCCACAGAGTAAGGGTATCCTGATCATCAGCCGGGAGCCTTCTTATCAACGGTCCACGGTCGACGTCGGCCGAAGCATTAACTTTGCCATTACCGGCATTCATATAGTAGGGGATGATCAGGTGGATCAGAGCCAGGTCAAAGCCAACCAGGAGCAGGAGCGTAAGCACTACCACCCGCAGGTTGATTTTTAACCAACTGTAAATAAACCCCTTCACCAAATAAGACCTTCTTTCCAACTACAGAAAGATACTAGGGTTATTCATTCCTTGCAATGGTCATCTTCACCAAGCACTCCTCTGACCACGCTATAAGACATAATAACATATACTGCGATATCTGACATTATTGATGGAAAACCGTTGGTCTGGTTACCTTTCCCAGCCAAAACGCATATGCTGGAAATGTAGCTTAAAAACTGCGGAGGGATCTTATGATTAAGCCTTACAACCGGGTAAAGGCGGTTGAGTACGCCCACGAGTGGGCATTACGTCGCAATCCCCGCTTCTATGATTTTTCAGGCATCGGTGGAGATTGTACCAACTTTGCCTCTCAGTGCCTGTACGCCGGCAGCGGAGTGATGAATTATTCCCGGACTAACGGGTGGTATTACATCGATTTGAATTCGCGGTCTCCTTCCTGGACGGATGTAGATCTTTTGTATCAATTTTTGGTTACCAACCGCTTTCGCGGACCTTTCGCCCGGGAGACTGGTGTCGAGTCAATTCAGCCGGGAGACATAATACAGCTGTCCTTTGTAGGAAACAATGATTTCAACCATTCACCGGTGGTAGTCGCTACCGGCTCGCCCCCGCGAATTAACAACATACTGGTAGCCACTCATTCGGCGGATCACGATAACTACCCCTTGAGCAGGTTCAACTGGCAGCAGATCCGGTTTATACATATCCTGGGAGTCTACGTTTAGAGCCGGATACTGCGGGTATTAAAAGCTTGAGGCCAATTGGGGCAGGCTCCAAGCGATGTGCCCGGACCCCTGTCAGTCCTTTCCTGGCTGTACCCTCTGATTAACTGGAGTTTCTTTCACCCATGGCTTATGAAGCCGTTAAGCACCGAAGAGGTGGCTCCAAGACTGACCACCTCTTCAAGTTAACAACTCCATCCGGGTTCTGCGTACCTGGTTTTATTAATACTCAACTCCAAACAAGACCGGCTACCCGGTTATTTTACCTTGGTGAGCAACATGGTCCACTCACCATCTGCCTCGCTTACGATTTCGGCCCTGAAGCCTTGAGATTTGGCGAACCGGATTACGTTTTGTTTGGCCGTATTGCCGGTGCCCACTACCCGGAGTTCCTCAACTCCTGAATCCAGCACCCTTTTGGTCCTGGTAACCGGCAGGGGACAGCTCAGACCTTTAACATCCAAGGTATCCATCTATGCCTCCACCTCCCGGTATGCCCAGCCAATGATGCTGACCACGATTATTCCAATTATAACTGCAGCTTCACCCCAGGGGGTGGTCCCGCCGGGACTGGCAGCCAACAGGAAATTGTGGGATATGGCGGCTCCGGCCACCATTCCCAGAACCGCGGTGGTAGCGTCGGTGTCCCCCTCGCTGCCGAGCACGATCTGCCTCAGGGGACATCCTCCGAGAAGAACCGCAGTCAGTCCCACCAGGAAGAGTCCCAGGAAGTTGAAGATGTGATTGGTATGGGCTATCGGCTGGTCGGCAAACCCCAGGTGGAAGTTGCCAAAGTAGATATTGAAGACCAGAACCCCGATGAATATCCCCAGGTAGGCCAGCAGCATACTCTTCTCTCGGATAAGGAAGAAATCGCGAAAGCCCCCGCTCAGACACAGTCTTGCTTTCTGGGCCAAGTATCCGACCACCAATCCGGCTCCCAGGGATATCCATAAGGGGGCATGCATGCTCCCCGGACCCTCTTTGCTGAAAAACAGCGGTCCCCCGGCTTCAGGGTTGAAGTTAATGCCACTTATCAGCATGATCAGAAGAACAACGGCGATGGCAATGAGGAAGTATCCCCCTACCTGGCTGCCTTGGTCCGAACGGGCGGCTCCTAAATCAAAGCCTTTTCTGAGGAAAAATACCCCCAGGAGTACCCCGCCTATAAAACCACAGAGGCCGACCACCGCATTCAGGTCTCCACCGCCAATCCTCAGGATATCACGCAAGGGACAGCCCAGGAATACCAGGGCGCCGATCATCATAAACATCCCCAGGAAAAACCGCACCAGGGTTGAAGAACCACCCCGGCTCCTGAATTCCCCGGCCTTGAATGCAGCGATAAAGGCACCTAATACCAGCCCCAGGATTTCGGGCCTCAGGTACTGTACTACCGCAGCCCTCTGAAAACCCAGTGCCCCGGTAGTATCCCGCAGGAAACAGGCAATGCAGAAACCCATATTGCCCGGGTTGCCCATCACCACCAACACTGCGGCTAAGATGCCGATGACCAATCCTGCTGCAACCATAAAGATCTTTTCCCGGTCCAAAATTCTCTCACTCCTTATTACTTTTCGTTATAGTATATATAACAGTTAACGGGGGATATATTCCTGGTGAACTTCCT
>JBLNCH010000040.1:0-4522 GCA_050260485.1 Bacillota bacterium
CTTTATTCCCGGTTTTGAAGAGCAGCTGATTGGCATGGTGGCAGGAGAGGAGAAAGAGGTTACAGTTACCTTTCCAGAAGACTATCACGCCGAAGATCTCAGGGGAAAGGAAGCCCGTTTCGAGGTAAAGGTTAATCAGATTCAAAAACGGGAACTATCCCCGCTAGATGATGACTTTGCCCGGGATGTTAGTGACTTTGACTCACTGGAGGAGCTTAAGTCCGATATAAGAAAAAACCTGGAGCAGGAGGCCCTTGCCCAAACCGAGGGTATGATCAGGCAGCGTCTGGTAGCTCAAGTGGTAGAACAGGCTGAGGTTGATATCCCGGAAGAGATGATCGAAAGCCAGACCGATCTGTTATTACAACGCTTTGCAGAGAGAATGTACTATCAAGGTATAAAACTGGAAGACTATATACAGATGTCCGGTATAACACTGGAACAGATGCGCCAGGATATGAGACCGCAAGCCGAACAATCGGTGCGCGAGAATCTGGTCTTGGAAACCATCGCCAAACAGATGAACCTTAAAGTTACTGATGAGGATTTCGATAAACAGATAGATAAGGCTGCTCAGGAGTTTGGCATGGAAGCCGAAGCGGTACGCCCGAGCCTAGAAGGCTCCCGGCAACGTATAGAATACGGTATACTGCTGGATAAGGCCGTAGATTACTTGAAAGAACATGCCGAAATTACAATGATCGAAGGACAATCTGATACCGATGATGAAAATAGTGGCGAAGGCGAATAAGCCGCCTGTGTACCATATAACTTAAAGAAGGGATGATAGTGTATATGTCTTATCTGGTTCCGATGGTTGTGGAGCAGACCAACCGGGGAGAACGAGCCTACGATATCTATTCCCGATTACTCAAGGATCGGATAGTGTTTCTGGGCAGTGCCATAGATGACCAGGTTGCCAATTTAGTGGTGGCACAGTTGCTCTTCCTGGAGGGTGAGGATCCCGATAAGGATATTAACCTCTATATAAACAGCCCGGGAGGGTCTATTACCGCCGGGATGGCAATTTATGATACCATGCAGCACATCAGGCCTGACGTGGCAACTATTTGTGTTGGTCTCGCGGCCAGCATGGGAGCCTTTTTACTGGCTGCAGGTGCAAAAGGCAAGAGGTTTGCCTTGCCCAACAGCGAGGTTCTTATTCACCAGCCGGTTGGTGGAACTCAGGGGCAAGCTGCTGACATTGAGATACACGCCCGTCGTATAATAAGAATGAGAGAAAAAATAAACAGGATACTCGCCGAGAGAACCGGCCAGAAACTGGAACGAATTCAGGCTGATACCGACAGGGATTACTTTATGTCGGCCGAGGAAGCTAAAGAGTATGGACTAATCGATGAGGTTATGTACCAGGCAAAACGCTTGAGGAAGGGATAGGTACGCCGGGAAGAGAGGTGGATTTATGCAAAGGTTTGGAGACGAACGGGGTCAATTGAAGTGTTCATTCTGTGGGAAACTGCAAGATCAGGTTAAGAAACTTGTAGCTGGTCCTGGTGTCTATATCTGCGACGAGTGTATTGAACTGTGTAACGAGATAATTGAGGAAGAACTGGCAGAAGATCTGGGGTTTGAAATGGGGGATATCCCCAAGCCTCAGGAAATCCGGGAAATACTGGATCATTATGTGATTGGCCAGGATAAAGCCAAGAAGACACTCGCCGTAGCTGTTTACAACCACTATAAACGCATAAACCTGGGAATGAAGCTGGACGATGTCGAACTCCAAAAAAGCAATATCCTCATGCTCGGACCTACAGGCAGTGGAAAAACCCTCCTGGCACAGACGCTGGCCAAGATCATTAATGTGCCTTTTGCTATTGCAGATGCCACGTCTCTGACTGAAGCCGGTTATGTAGGAGAGGATGTAGAAAACATCCTGCTCAAGTTGATCCAGGCTGCTGATTATGACATTGAAAAGGCAGAAAAGGGTATCGTCTATATCGACGAGATTGATAAGATCGCGCGCAAGACTGACAATCCCTCAATTACCCGGGATGTTTCCGGGGAAGGGGTACAGCAGGCATTACTGAAGATACTGGAAGGAACGGTAGCCAGTGTACCTCCCCAGGGGGGTCGTAAACACCCGCATCAGGAGTTCATCCAGATTGACACCAGTAACATACTGTTCATTTGTGGAGGAGCCTTCGAGGGTATTGACAAGATTATTCAGCAGCGCACCGGACACAAGGCTATGGGGTTTGGGGCCGATATTAAGACCAAGAAAGAGAAACGGATCGGAGAGATCCTGGAACAGATTCTGCCCCAGGACCTCCTGAAATTTGGGTTGATACCGGAATTTGTAGGCCGGGTACCAATTGTGGTAACCCTGGACGCTCTGGATGAGAACGCCCTGATCCGGATACTAACCGAGCCCAAGAATGCCTTAGTCCGTCAGTACCAGAAGCTTTTTGATCTGGATGGAGTTACTTTGGAGTTTACCGAGGATTCCCTGAAAGCCATATCCATGGAGGCTATGCGGCGCAACACCGGTGCCCGTGGATTGCGGGCTATCGTGGAGGATATCATGCTGGATGTGATGTATGACGTCCCATCCCGGGCTGACGTCACCAAATGTGTTGTTACCAAGGATGTGGTGGCCAAGAAAGAAAGCCCCCTGCTGGTTACTGTAGAGCCCAAGCGCAGGGTCAACTGAGTAAACAACATCAGATTGTAAATACAAACCCGCTTTATGGCTGAAAAGCTTTGGAGCGGGTTTTTTATTGCCTACTACTGGTTCGGATCGAGTCCGTTATAAGTATAAACCTCTCTTTGCATCTGTCCCGGCTGCATAAGGGAGTACTTGATCACCTTTCTATATAGAGTTTTCTCCGTTTCATATTGACACGCTGGATAATCTATGTTGTTCCATACTGACAAAGTTGATGGTCATTTCCAGCCACTTCTTTGATCCTTCTGTACTGATTAGCGCCAATATCATGGCGTATTATTTATTGTTTACATAATCCCTGTACTTTGGCATGAATATTGCACGGCAGAAGATTATAAAACATATCAAATCGGAATGGAGGATGAAGATGAAGGCTGATGACATTAAACGGATTCTGATAATAGGTTCAGGTACCATGGGACGGCATATTGGCCTCCAACACGCCTTATACGGATATGAGGTTGTATTCTACGACATAGATGAAAAGGTACTACAGGTTGCCACTACTCATATCGGGAAAATTGCGGCGAAGCTGTTGCAGACGGGCTATATATCCGAAGAGATGCACGCCAACGTTGAAAAACTCATAACAACCACCACGGATCCCAAAGAGGCCTCCCGGGGAGTGCAGCTAGTCAGCGAGAGCGTTCCGGAAAATATCGGCTTGAAACAAAAGGTCTGGAAGGAATTCGATCAATACCTGCCTCAGGACGCTATACTCACCACCAATACGTCAACCCTGGTAGCATCGATGTTTGCCGAGGCCAGTGGCCGGCCGGAACGCTTTTTGGCCTGGCACTTCCATCTTCCCGTATTTTCAGCCAATGTGGTGGACGTCATGCCGCATCCTGGGACCGATCCGGCTGTAACTGAAATTATGCTGCAGCACTCAAAGAATATTGCTCAAATACCCATAGATATTCGCATTGAATGGCCGCACTACGTATATAATGAACTGCTTACGGCTTTGCAGGGGGCAGCCTTGCGCCTGGCAGTCAACAATGTTGCTACGGTGGAGGACATTGACCGTGCCTGGATGGCGATAATGGGCACCAAGATTGGTCCTTTTGGCATCATGGACAGCGTGGGGATTGATACCAGCTATCATATCACTGCTCAGGATATGGAACTGCATCCCGATACCCCATATCTCAAAGAGATCGTACAGTTCTTGAAGGCTAAAGTCGATGCCAATGAACTCGGCCGAAAAACCGGCCAAGGTTTTTATAGCTACCCCAATCCCGCCTATGAACAGCCGGATTTCGTGAAAAGGGTTAAACCCATGTATAAGAAATAGGAGGTTAATTTCTGCTTGAAGGTGGTGATAAGGCCTGATTCTTTCCGTTGCACTGCTCACTGCTGGAATCAAGGGGAGGAGAAAAAGCCGATTGACAACAGCCAGGTGAGCTGCCAGGCAATCGGGAAAGGTGTTAGGGACGGGTTAAAAGCTTCCCCAATGTAGCCCAGTAAAGAATAATTGAGTCCAAATGAAACGGAGGGGGATCAAATGTCAAGAATGATAAACACGGTGACTGGTCCGGTATCGGCTGACAAGCTGGGCATTACCCTGGCTCACGAGCATTTACTGTTTGGATATCCCGGTTATCAGGGTGACCTCACCTTGGGGGCCTTCGACCACGATGCCGCACTGAAGGCCAATGTCGATGTTATTAATCAATTGAAAACAGACTATGGGCTTAATACTATCATTGATGCTACTCTAATGAATGCGGTCGCGATGTAATCTTTCTGCGAGAGGCTGCACAGGCCACGGGAATCAATATTGTGGCTGCTACCGGGTATTACTACGAAGGCGAAGGTGCACCCGCATAC
>JBLNCH010000041.1:0-8516 GCA_050260485.1 Bacillota bacterium
AGATTATTCCAATGCCTCGCGTACCATGCTGTTTGACATTCACAACCTGTGCTGGGACCAGGAACTGCTGCAGAACCTTGATATTCCGGAGCAGATGTTGCCGGAGGTCAGGGGGTCAAGCGAGGTTTACGGTTATACTGTTCCGGAAATCCTGGGATCCGCCGTACCCATCGCCGGAATCGCCGGCGACCAGCAGGCCGCACTCTTTGGGCAGACCTGTTTTCGCCCGGGGATGGCCAAAAACACTTATGGCACCGGGTGTTTCTTATTGATGAACACCGGAGTCGAGCCTATTGCCTCCAAGAACGGACTTTTGACCACTATCGCATGGGGGTTGGACGGTCAGGTCTATTACGCCCTGGAGGGGAGCATCTTTGTAGCCGGTGCTGCGGTGCAGTGGCTGCGCGACGAGATGCGGCTGATCAGCAATGCTGCCGAGTCCGAGGCGATAGCTCTATCAGTCCCTAACAGCGCGGGGGTTTACCTGGTTCCCGCTTTCGTGGGATTGGGTGCGCCGTACTGGGATATGTATGCGCGCGGAACCCTGGTAGGGTTGACCCGGGGGACCCGCCGGGAGCACGTAGTCAGAGCAACCCTCGAATCCATAGCCTATCAGACCTACGATGTCCTGACCGCCATGAGCGGAGATGCCGCTATCAAACTGAATTCCCTGAAAGTTGACGGGGGAGCGGTGGTTAACAACTTTCTGATGCAGTTCCAATCCGATATCCTGAATGTTGAGGTTGAGAGACCGGTAATTCAGGAAACGACGGCTATGGGGGCCGCATTCCTGGCCGGCCTGGCGGTAGGCTACTGGAAGGATCTTGAAGAACTCCAAAAGATTCGAGTTGTGGAGAAGAGGTACACCCCTTCGATGCCGGCCGGTGAACGCCAGGAACTCCTGAAAGGCTGGCAAAAAGCAGTGAGCCGCACCCTAACTCAGTAGCGGGAGAAGAATTGCATCATGGGGATTGTCCCCGTGATGCAACTATCGAGGAAAAACGGAGGTACCTTCATGGCATATGATGTGGTGATAATTGGCGGAGGGGTGATCGGTACCGCTATTGCCCGCGAATTATCCCGGTTTGAGGTGTCGGTGGTTCTGATCGAGAAGGAATCTGATGTAGCCATGGGCGCCAGCCGGGCTAACAGCGGTATTGTCCATGCCGGCTATGATCCGCTGCCGGAAAGTACCAAAGCCCGGTTGAACGTGCAGGGCAACCGTTTGATGGAAGGAGTTTGCGCCGAATTAAATGTATCGTTTAAGCGGACAGGATCCCTGGTGGTTGGCTTCACGCCGGACGATCTGAAAACACTGGAGGTGCTGCTGGAAAGAGGCCGGATTAACGGTCTTCAAGGGCTGCGGATTCTCAATAAAGATGAGTTGATAACCAAGGAGCCGAACCTGTCTCCTGATGCAGAATTTGCCCTGTACGCTCCCCAGGCGGGTATTGTCTGCCCGTACACCCTGACCATCGCCCTGGCGGAGAATGCGGTCCACAACGGGGTAGAGGTTCGGTGTGAGACCAAAGCCACCGGGATCCATCGGGAAAAGGGCCGAGTCTCGGGTGTCATGACCACCAGGGGTCTTGTTCCATGCCGCTACGTTATCAATGCGGCCGGGGTCTGGTCTGATGAAGTCGCAGGCTGGAATGGCTCTTCCTCCTTCAAGATCCTGCCATACCGAGGAGAATACTGCATCCTGGACAAGAAGCGGGGGGACCTGGTGCGGCAGGTCTTGTTTCCCATTCCGGGTGCGAAAACCAAAGGGATACTGGTGGTTCCCACGGTGAGCGGCAACATCCTCCTGGGTCCTAACCGGAGCCTGGTGGAGGACCGTGAGGATTGCAGCACCAGTCGGGCTGGTCTAAGCGAGGTATTAACGGGCGCAAGATACCTGGTGCCGGGCATCAGGGATAAGGATATTATTGCTTCTTTTGCCGGAATCAGGGCTGTATCTGATAGCGGAGAATTCATAATCGGCCCCTCAGAGATAAAAGGTTTTATTAATGTGGGTGGAATTCAATCACCGGGACTGACAGCAGCCCCGGCAATAGCAAAGATGATAACCGGTATTCTGCAGGAGGAGGGTTTAAGGCTGAAAGAAAAGCCGAATTATATCCCGCAAAGAGCAGGTGCTTTTCGTTTTGCCACAGCCGGCCTTGAAGAACGCCAGTCGCATATCGCCGGGAACAGAGCCTTTGGGGAAGTAGTCTGCCGCTGCGAAACCGTAACCGCCGGGGAGATTGTCGAAGCAATTCGAGGCCCGATCGGTGCCGGCACCCTCGATGCGGTAAAGCGGCGTACCCGCGCCGGAATGGGTCGCTGCCAGGGAGGTTTTTGCAGCCACCGGGTTGCGAATATAGTCTCCTCGGAATTAAATATACCTGTAGACGAGGTCACGAAGAGCGGACCAGGGTCTCAACTGGTGCATTCTCGAGAATAAGATGCTTCCCATAAAACAAACTTTCACAAAAGTTGCTTTTGGGTTAAAATCATAGGTGTCGTCAATTATCCTGGTGTAAAATGCGAATCTACCTTCCTAAATGGATTATGGTGGGTACAGAGAGGAAAAATGTCATGAAAATGCCTTTAGTCCATGAACTGAACGAGCTAATCGAAACCGACATCCTGATAAGAGAATGTCTGCGTCCCTGGGACGAGTATCTCCAAGGCCACCGGAGGGACTTGAAAAAGGTAATACACTGGACCGCTCTCCCGGCTATCACCGTAGCGGTGAACCGGCGCTTTGAAGGACACGACCGATTAGGATCACATATGGCAGCAATTTTTTCCCTTATGTACCTGGCGGACCATATACACTGCGGGGTAAAAGATGATGAAGAAGGATGTGATCCCAAAGGGTTTCAGTACGCTATCCTTTTGGGAGACTATTTCTTTAGTAAAGCCGTAGGTTTGCTCGACCGTATTAACGGTCATTACCTGCTCCAGTATTTTTCACAGCTGATGTGCTCAGTAAATGAAGGTCATGTAATGAGAAAACTGGCCGAAGGAAGACCTGATCTGGAGATTCTGGGATACGAAAAGGCCAGTTACTACAAGTATTCCTTCCTGACTGCTGCTGTCGCTGGCGGATGCGGGACTTTGGAATGCAGATTTTACGAGGAAACGGGGTTCAATCTCGGTATGGCAATTACCTTATATGATGAAGGATTGGATAAGGTGGCCTTCAGTTACCTGGAGAAAACCCGGGCCCTGTTATCATCATGGAATCGCCCGCGGAATGACAAAATATGTATCATCCGCAGCCTGTCCGAGGAGTTAATTCAAAGCATAAAACCAGCCAGAGAGGTAGTGGCAATCTAGAGTACCGGCAGAAACCACCGGGATCAAGGTGATTTATCCGCTGTTGGCCTGGCTTACTCCGAGACCCAGGCAAACATTTGAGAGCAATGCATTGGAGGGAAATTCGTGGCTTATCGTGACCTACACGAATTTGTCAACCTTTTGGAAAAACGCGGTGAGCTTAAGCGGATTTCGGTCGAGGTTGACCCGGAATTGGAGATAACAGAAATTACGGATCGTATTAGCAAGGCCTACGGCCCTGCTTTACTTTTTGAGAAGGTTAAAGGCTCCTCGATCCCATTGCTGATAAACTCCATGGGTACTCATGAGCGCATGGCCATGGCCCTGGAAACAGACTCTCTCGACGATATAGCCCGGGAGATTACGGAACTGTTCAAACTGGCGGATGTACCGTCTTCATTGTTGGAAAAAATGAAGGTATTGCCGCGCCTGGCGCAGTTGGCTTTGTTTGGCCCCAGGCTGGTGAAGAACGGTATCTGCCAGGAGGTAGTCATTAAGGATAATCCATCACTGGATATCCTTCCTATTATTAAATGCTGGCCGGAGGACGGGGGCAAGTATATCACCCTGCCGCTGGTAATTACCAAAGATCCTGATACCGGCAAACGCAACATGGGGATGTACCGGCTTCAGGTTTATGACAGCCGTACCACCGGTATGCACTGGCACCTCCATCACGACGGCGCCAAGAATTACCAGAAATACTCGGAGAAAGGACGGCCTACCCCCGTAGCGGTTGCTTTGGGATGCGATCCGGCCGTAATTTACAGTGCCACTGCCCCCCTGCCCAAAGACGTTGATGAACTGCTTTTGGCGGGATTCCTGCGCAAACAACCGGTGGAGCTGGTTAAGTGCAAGACTGTTGATCTGGAGGTCCCCGCCAATGCCGAGATTGTGCTGGAAGGCTATGTGAACCCTGATGAGACCCGTCTGGAAGGGCCGTTTGGGGATCATACCGGTTACTACTCGCTAACCGGTGAGTACCCGGTCTTCCACCTGACCTGCATAACCCACCGCCGTGACCCGATCTACCCTACCACTATCGTGGGCAAACCTCCTATGGAAGACTGCTATATGGCCAAGGTTACGGAAAGGATATTTTTGCCGGTCATAAAGTTCCTGCTGCCGGAAGTGGTGGATATCAACCTGCCCATGGAGGGGGTATTCCACAACTGTGTCCTGGTGGCGATTAAAAAGGAGTTCCCCGGGCATGCCCAGAAGGTGATGAACGCCTTGTGGGGTATGGGTCAGATGATGTTTGCCAAGTTTATTATCGTGGTCGATGAACAGGTGGATGTCCAGGATGTCTCTGGAGTTATGTGGAAGGTATTTAACAACGTGGATCCGAGGCGAGACCTGTTAATAGTTGACGGACCCCTTGATGTCCTGGATCATTCCGCTCCCTTGCCTCTCTTCGGAGCGAAAATGGGAATAGATGCCACCAAGAAATGGCCATCTGAAGGACACAACCGGGAATGGCCCAACGATATTATTATGGACCAGGGGATCAAGGAGATGGTCAGCAAGAAGTGGAAAGAATATGGACTGGACTAGATTTACCCGGTTTTTAAACCTTATTGATTTTCAGCACACGATTTTTGGGCTTCCATTTGCGTATCTGGGAGCCTTTTTAGCCCTGCCCGGATTCCCCGGATGGTCCAAGCTATTTTGGATTACCGTGGCCATGGTCGGGGCCAGGACCGCTGCCCTGTGCATGAACCGGGCGATTGATGTTCAAATTGACCGTAAGAACCCCCGTACTGCTCACTGGTCGTTGGCCAGTGGCGAGTTTTCCCTCCGGCTGGCCTGGGGAGTGACCATAGTATCCCTGCTCGCATTAGCGATAGCAGCCTGGCAGCTGAACCCGCTATGCCTTAGACTGGCCCCCCTGGCAATCCTCGCCCTGTGGGGCTATTCGTATACCAAACGGTTCACCTGGTGGTGTCACCTCTGCCTGGGACTGGCCATCGGTATCGGGCCCACTGGTGCATGGATTGCGGTTACCGGCCAATGGGCATGGGAGCCGGTGCTTCTGACTCTGGCGGTTGCTTTTTGGATCGCCGGTTTTGACACCATGTATGCCTGTCAGGACATAGAATTTGACCGCAAGGAAGGCTTGTACTCCATCCCGGGTCGCTTCGGTGCCCGGGGAGCTCTGGCTTTTGCCCGCTGGTTTCACCTGCTGACCTTGGTCTGCTTTGTGGGAACAGGCCTGATCCTCAAGCTGGGGTGGCTGTATTACCTGGGAGTGGCCTTTGCTGCAGCGATCCTGATATATGAGCATTCACTCGTTTCCGCGGACAACCTGGAACGGGTCAATTTCGCGGCATTCAAAGTCAACCGTTACGTGAGTTCAACAGTATTCATTATGACTTTACTGGATATCTTCCTTTTGTAATGTGGACTTCGCAAGATAAGCTGCAAGCGAAATCATTACCGGCCTCTTATCACCGCTGGCTATCTATTGCAAGGTAGAATATTGATCAGCGGTATTAGAACAGCCGACCAGCAATTAATGTAAAATACTGATTAACGGGCTATCGTTGCGGTGTTAAACGTTTCAATGAAAAACCCATCGGATTTAATAAAGCCGTAATTAGGAACAGGAGGAAATGCCGTGGCCAAGATCGTTGTCGCCATTACCGGTGCCAGTGGGGTAATTTATGGAACAGAGCTGGTGAACTGGCTGCTCACCCATGGCAACCAGGTTTACCTGGTTGTGAGCGACCCGGCCCGGCTGGTTCTGAAGCAGGAACTGGATTGGAACATCAAGAACTCTCAGGACGTCGCCAAATATTTCAAGCCAGGACAGTTAACCGTTTTCGAGAATTCTGACATTGGCGCACCTGTTGCCAGCGGTTCCTTTATTCATGACGGGATGGTCGTGGTTCCGTGTACCATGTCCACCCTGGCGGGAATCGCCCACGGAACCTCCAACAATCTCATTGAAAGGTCAGCCGACGTTTGCCTGAAAGAGGGGCGGCGTCTGGTACTGGTACCACGTGAGACCCCGCTTAACCTGATACACCTGCGCAACATGCTGGCGGTTGCCGAAGCCGGAGCCCGAATGGTCCCTGCCATGCCCGCCTTTTACTCTGCTCCCCGGGAGATAAGTGATCTGGTGTCGTTTATGGTCGGCAAGATACTGGACAGCCTGGGTATTCCCAACAATGCCTTCCGTCGATATTTGCAGGATTCAAACTAAAATCCAGGTGTTTCATGGATCTCCGATCATATTTCCTTACGCCATCGTTCACTACATTTTCCCCTGGAACCGCACCCCTTGTTATCTGCCTGTGGCATCACCATTTCCTGCATTCCGAAACAGTATAAAAAGGTATCCCGCCTTTCGGGGTTTTTCAACCAGGTGTACAGCATTGCATTGTGAGGCAGATACGAAATCTATATAATAGAATCTGAATACCGAAAAAGAGGTTATCTTGATGCAATCACAGGACTTTTTCAACCCTATCAAGCGTGAATTGCAAAAAACGGAAGAGGAACTGGTCGCGGCAATCGATACCCAACAGCCCATCTTGAAAGAGGCTTCGGGGCATTTGATACATTCCGGCGGTAAACGACTGAGACCGGCGTTTGTTCTTCTTGCAGGTTGCTGCTTTACCTCACAAATAGATCATCTCATACCAATGGCGGTAGCCATGGAACTGGTTCATATGGCAACTTTGGTTCACGATGATGTGATTGACAACTCCTTATCCCGCAGAGGACGGGATACCGTTAAAGCCCGCTTTGGCAACCGGATGTCTATTTACTCCGGGGATTATATGCTGGCCAAAGCCTTGAGCATAATTGGCAAGTACAACCGGGCGGAACTGGTGACCATGATATCCGAGGCCAGTGTTAAGGTTTGTGAGGGCGAGATCGTTCAGCTCCAAACAAGTTTTGATGTAGAACAGGGAGTTATTGATTACCTGCGGCGTATTGAGCGAAAGACCGCTCTGCTGATGTCCCTGGCCTGTCAGGTTGGTGCGTTATTAGCTGATGCTCCCTCATCGATGGAGAACGCCATGCGCCGTTACGGGTATAATTTAGGTATGTCTTTCCAGATAACCGATGATATTCTGGATTTTACCGCTGATGAAAGTATTCTGGGCAAGCCCATCGGCAGCGATATCAGGCAGGGGATTATAACCCTGCCGGCATTGTATGCCCTGAGAAAAAGCCCGCAAGCATCAGAGTTGCGAAATATTCTAAGTTCACCGGACAATGTTGCCCGGTACGCCGACAAGGCTCTGCGTATTGTGATCAGCAGCGGCGGAATTGAGTACTCTCAACAGGTAGCCGAAAAGTACATTGCCAAAGCTCACAGGATGCTGGGTCTAATCCCGGAAAGTCAGGCCAGGACTGCATTGCAACGGATTGCTGATTTCATTTGCACACGGGAATACTGAACCTGATATTTCTTTCCAGTCAAGGTAGTTCAACGTGACAGTCGGGGAGGAATTAATTCGTGCTTAAATTTAAGAACCTGACGGCTGAAGAAAAACAAACCATTCTTGAACACCTCGAAGACCTCAGGAAATCCTTATTGATTTCGGTAGTAGCTGTAATACTCGCAGCGGTGGTCGCATTCTACTACAGCGATCTCCTTCTGGCCATCATTCAAAAGCCGTTAAAGCCCCTGGAACTGGATCTGGTTTTCATTGGCGTTACCGAGGGATTCTTCATCAAGTTAAAACTGGCCTTTTTCGGAGGACTGGTACTGGCTTTTCCCATAATTGCCTGGCAGATTTACCGTTTTGTTGCTCCAGCACTTTTCCCCAATGAACGCAGATATGTTTTAATCCTGTTTCCAATTATGATCCTGCTCTTTGCAGGAGGGGTACTTTTTGCCTACTTTGGCATCCTCAAACTGGTTATCGCCTTCCTCATTATGGTGGCCGGTGATCTCGAACCGATGTTAACCGTAGACAGATACGTTTCGTTCGTCCTCGCATTTACTATTCCGTTTGGCCTGGTATTTGAACTACCGGTCGTAGTCTACTTCCTTACCCGTATCGGTATCATATCGCCGGGATGGTTGTCCCAAAAGAGAAAATATGCCCTTCTCGCCATATTCTTACTCGCAGCCGTTCTGACACCCGGCCCTGACCCCATATCACAATGCCTCATGGGGGTTCCAATATATCTGCTGTATGAGATCAGTATTCTGGTAAGTAAAATCTTTC
>JBLNCH010000042.1:0-3623 GCA_050260485.1 Bacillota bacterium
CGGAGAACAAATCCCCTTGGTTTAAGTACAGTAATTACTTCTCAAACAAAGGTCGCAGGGGTGACATTTCCGCTGCTCACTTATCCCCATAAAGGGGTGACATTTTCGCTGACTATTGACAGGTTCATTGGTATCCCTTGTTGTTAATCAGCGATAATGTCATGGTCAGGGGAAATGTCATCCCCGGAACAATTGGCATCACATTCGATGGAAGATAGACATTTACTAGGTGCAGTAATATAGCTGCTCCTCTCTCTTTATCAGAGACAAGCGCTCCAACCGTTCAAGATGCACCGAAATCCAGGCCTTTTCAAAAAAGTTGTAGAAGTCTATCAATTGCCTGGGGGCCTCTTGGTGGAATAAGTGCTTATTTACCATATCATCCAGGGTCTGAGGGGTTTTCAGAGCCTGGAGAAGACGCTCCTCTTTCAAATATATTTGATCCACGTAGTTTTCTAGTCTTTCCGGGATCCGGTCCGTGATAATCCCGAGATGAGAGGAAATTATGACTGATGGCTGCATGTCCTTGATTCGCCGGATTGAAGCGATAAATACATCGATATCACTGCTGACACCACCATACCAGGGTCCTCTGCGTGTAAGGTCAATATCCGCCGAGTACAGGATATCGTGCTGGGGAAAGTAAAAACCGCAGTGCCCCGCCGAGTGTCCGGGGAGATGAACCACCTCGATTCGGGTTTTGCCGGCATTAAATACCTGTCCATCCACAAACTCCCCGGTTACCGGACACCCCTGAATATTCATAAGCCTAACATACTCCTGGCCTAAATCTTCCTGGCCAAATTTCATGAACCCCAATAATTCAATATACTTTCGCTGGGATCTTACTCCCGGGGCATCCAGGCTGTGAACCCATATCTCAGCCCCGGAAAAGTAATTGTGGTTAAGGATATGATCCATATGAAAATGAGTGGTGAGCAACAGGTCAACTCCTCGGGGGCCAATCGCATTAACGATCTCTGGTCCGCTGCTGGAGTCGATTAGAACCCTTAAATCATCCTCCACATACAGACAATGGCAACGCGGAGGTTTGGCCCGATATGGGTCCTCAACGAGATAAATGCTACTAGTTATTCTTTTTAGCATCTAAAATCTCTCCTTGAAGATTAAATACACCGATAAATCAAAACGGGCTGTACCAGAGAGCAAGGTGTAATGAGTTTTGCGAGCAAGAATTCCCAGACACCGTTCTTTTCGACTAATTATTTACAGTCTACCATGAACCCGATCTTGTGGTAAACATCGATGGTCAGCAACGAATGGCTACATCAGCAATCAGCCCACCCGTACCATCTTAGTTAACCGGTTATGCAGTCAGAATCGATAAAAAAAGAGCGGGCAACCCGCTCTTCGTATAACTTGTTGAGATGACGGTGGAACTCTACTTTTCCACAAGATTGGGATCCGGCTCAATAGGTACCCTGGTGTCCATATGTCCCAGTATGGATTCCAGTTTGTCTCCCTCCAATAAGAATTGGACCTTTTCGATTCCTGGGAGTTCGGTTAAGGTATTAACAACCGAGTATATGGTCATTATCTCTCCGGCTGATCCTCCCCAGTGTTTGGTCTGAAACTCTTTGGAAAAATTCACATATGCCACCCCGTTGTCAACTGTTACCGACAGCACCTTGGTTCCCTCGGGGATAGTGGAAACAGAACCTGCCTTCTGCGGTCCTTTAGTCAGTTCCCTGACTACTGCTGCCTCCAGGGTCCCGTCCTTTTTATCTACGGTTCTGGTCTCCGGCACCAGGTACATAGCGTCTTTATCTGCGAAGTAAAGAGTTACCCGCTCCTTCTCCTGGGTGGGCTGGGTGCTGATATCGGGTGTATCGCTATTCTCGGACATTCCAGGCTTATTGTCTCCGGGTGAGGTATTATCAGCTTCCCGGCCACATCCGGTTAATAATAACCCCATCATCAGCATTACCGCCAGAACCCCGGCAATCATACCCGGCCAACCTCGTTCTCTCATTTTGTATCGATTCACAAGTAATACCTCCCCATAATTTGATGGACCGCAGTCTATAATCAGTATAGCAAAGGGTTATTTCAGGGGGTTACGCCCCTAGCATCTAAATCTAGATTTTATCAATATCGTCTTCGCTCTGCCTCAAACCCTTTTTCAGTGAGGCTCCGCTGCAGACCCTTGCCGGCAGATTTTCCTCATCAATTTTCAGAGCTCTAGCCGGAGCAATCTCCCTGGTGAGTAATAAATCCCCGTATCTAAATTTTCAGCGTATTATCTCATCCCCCGGGTTAACCCGGCAGGGTTCCCTCCTGGAATTGGAAAGTGAAGTTCAGCGTGGTTGTGGGGTTAATAAAGACTGTCAAAGTCGCTGCCGAAGCGGTCCTTCGGGTTCCGGGGGTGAACGTCAGATCAAAAGGCACGCCTGCCTTGATTAGCAGGGTTATGGCGGTGTTAAGTCTGCTGATTTCTATGGTATTGGCCCGGATTAAAGTCCCAATAATGTCCAGAGCCAGAATTGATTCCAGCGTTCTCTTGGAATTCGCCACTCAAATCCCCCCAACTACATTCTATGTTAGCGGCTAGGTAATGGTTTGCCTTACGATTCCACACTGCAGCATGCGGTATCTCTGCTTGGGAAATGCTAAATAAAAAAGAAAGGAGGAATACCATGTCATCGGGTTCTAATACCGATGCTACTCAACGGAGGGTAACTGGTATCCAACTGAACGATGGACAGATACTCAGCATAGAAGAGGCTCTCCGTGAAACCAATAAAAAGCACGTTCAAGGCCTGTTTGCTGGAGTTGACCGGCATGGCCAAAGGTATCTCAAAGTCAGACTGAACGACCAGGCTGAGGAAAACCAGGATAGCGTGACCTTGATATAACTTATTAACAATAAAACGAATTGGCGGGATTACTTTCTTGCTGGAGGAAGTGATGCCGCTGATTTTTACACTGGTTGAAGCCTGCCAGGTTAATCCATTTCCATGCTGTTGACGCCTACCGGGGTTATGATAAACTAAAACCTGTATCAGTAGTACAAGAAGGGAAGAACTCATGTGGAAGACTTTACTACTTTTATCTGTTTTAATTTAAAGGCTACCAACAAAAAGGTGGAGCGTTACCTGACTTCTGAATACGGGGAGTTCGGGATAAATGTTGCTCAATCCTTTATCATTCTGAGTCTGCTGTTAAAGGACGGCTCAACCCTGACCGAGATTGGGAACCGGGCGCAAATAGAGAATTCATCGCTTACTACTATGGTTGACAAGCTGGAGAATATGGAGTTAGTCGAAAGGCGGCTCGATCGCGATGACCGCAGGGTTATTAGAGTTTTCCTGACCAGCAAAGGTCGTGACCTGGCAGAAAGGGTGCTGGAGGCTGGGACCAAGTTCAATCAATTTATTAAAGATGCGCTTAAAGGTGAGGAAGCCGCCTTACTAAAGTCTCTGGACATCATCAGCAAAACCCTGGAGTAGTATAATGCAGGTTCCTGCGGCAGTAAGTTGCTCCTGTACCATAGCTCGCAGGATATTCCGCAATTTCTCAGATTCAGTTCTGCACATCGCAGTATTTCCTATCGGGGTTTATTTCTTGACGCTTCCCCAACTGAACCAGTATACTATGCATAA
>JBLNCH010000043.1:0-7411 GCA_050260485.1 Bacillota bacterium
AGACTTGATAAACTGGCCGAGGAAATAAGGCGGGAGATTTCCGCCATTTTGACCGAAGAGATCAAAGATCCACGGCTTAGTATGGTATCTGTTACCCGGATAGAGGTTTCAAACGACCTGGGGTCGGCTCGCGTACTGGTCAGTGTGCTGGGGGATGAACAGAAACAGGAAGAAGCCATGCGAGCTCTGGAGAAGGCCCGCGGCTTTGTCAGGACGGAGCTCTCCAACCGGATTAGGTTAAGGCATTCCCCTGAGATTTCATTTAAACTTGACAAGTCAATCGAACACGGCATAAGGATCTCTTCTATTATCAATGAGCTGAACAGTGACAGGAGTGGCAAAATTGAATAAGGTCACAGAACTTGATACAGTGGCTGAAGTTCTGTCACAGCAGGAGAGTCTGACAGTTCTCGGCCACTACATACCGGATGGTGATTGTGTAGGATCGGTTACCGCTATGGTATTGGCCCTGAAGAATATGGGGAAGCGTGTTACGGCTATAATCGAGGATGGGGTTCCCGGTATATACCGATTCCTTAAAGGGACAGAAACGATATCCTCTCTAACCAACCTTCCCCGCATAAACGGCTGTTTAGTCTATCTGGATTGTGCCGCACCTGAACGTGTAGGAGATAAGCTGGCCGGGCATTTACACCATGCCGGAACCATAATAAACATCGATCATCATGTGAGCAATCCGGGTTTCGGTAATTATAATCTGGTGGATATAAACGCTTCCTCTACCTGTGAGATAGTATTTTGCCTGCTGAAGCGCATGAACATTCCCATAACGGTTGATATCGCGACTCCCCTGTATTGTGGGATGGTAATGGATACCGGGAGATTCCAGTATTCGAGCACGAGTCCCACTACTCATCGCCTGGCCGCCGAGCTCCTGGAAGCCGGGGTGGATCTGGACCTGGTGCGGTCCAGATTATTCGAATCCAAGACCAGGATGGAGATTACCCTGCAGAAATTGGCTCTAGACAGCCTTGAATTCAGTACAGATGGACGGATTGCCTCCATGCAATTGAGTCATGCGGAACTGTCCAGAATTGGAGCGGTTGGTCAGCACTTTGAAGGAATCATCGATATGGCTCGCAATATAGAAAATGTTGAGGTCGCCCTTCTGTTCCGGGAAATCCAGCCGGGTGTGGTTAAAGTCGGTTTCCGGTCCAAACAGTTGCTGGATGTTAATCAGCTAGCCGGCGAGTGGGGAGGCGGGGGCCACCAACGAGCCGCGGGAGCAACCTTACAGGGTGAACTTGAGTCCGTAAAAAGAATTGTGCTGGCAAAAGTAGAGGAATACCTGTGGTAAATGGATTTTTGAACATCGACAAGCCTTGCGGAATGACCTCGTACGATGTTATTCGCCGGCTGAAGCCCTATCTGCCAAGGACCAAGCTGGGACACCTGGGTACACTCGACCCGATGGCGGGTGGGGTTCTGCCGATCGCTGTAGGATACGCGACACGATTAATCGGGTATATTAAAGATAATACCAAGGAATACCAAGGGGAGATGGTTCTGGGCGGAGTTTCTGACACCCAGGACAGCACCGGACGTATTGCCCGGGTCTCCTGTGAACCGGTTGCCGACGCAACTATAGCAACAGCCCTGGAAAAAATGGTGGGAGAGATTGAACAGGTTCCCCCAATGTATTCAGCGGTACACTACCGGGGGCGGCGCTTATATGAACTGGCCCGTAAGGGTGCGCAGGTACCGGTTAAACCACGACGGGTAACGATTCATTATCTCAAGGTGCAGGAGGTTGTTTACGAAAACGATTTACAAATCGTAAGATTTACCATGGGCTGTTCACCGGGAACCTACGTCAGAACCGTCTGTCACGATGTGGGACAAATAATAGGCTGTGGTGCCTACCTGAATTCATTGACCAGACTTCGTTCTGGACCATTTAAGCTCGATAAGGCCTGCAAACTGGATTTCCTGACGGATAATCCTGAAGAAATAACCGCCAGATTACTATTACCAGATTTTCCACTGCAGGGAATGCCCATGGTGGTATTGGAGTCATCCCAGGTGTGGGCTGTCACTAACGGTAGGCCAGTATTCTGGCCAGGGGCGGAGGTTCACGAATTTTATCGGGTTTACGACCAAAACGGAGAACTGCTAGCCATTGCCCGAGGCAAAACAGACGCGGGTGGACAGATACTGCAACCGGAAAAAGTCCTAACTAGGGGGTAGAATAAAAGCCGCATGGAAATTATTACAGATATCGAGAAATTCAAGGTCAGGAAACCTATTGTTTTGGCCCTAGGAAATTTTGACGGTGTACATAAGGGGCATCAATACCTTATCAATCAAACCATCAAGGAGGCCCAAGAGGTTGGAGGCAGCTCAGTAGTGATGGTCTTTGACCCGCACCCGCGCAAAGTTTTAACTCAGGAGAGCCCATTGCTGCTGACTACTATTGACCAGAAAGCAGGGATTCTTGAACAGATGGGTCTTGATTACTTGGTCTTGACTCCTTTTACCAAAGAGATTGCTTCCTGGTCTCCGGAGTATTTTGTAGACCATATAATTCTGGGGGCACTTGATGCATCATCAGTATATGTAGGTTACAACTATTTTTTCGGCCAAGGCGCTTCGGGAGATGCCCAATTGCTGAAGAAATTAGGGGAGCAGAAGGGCTTTGCGGTCCATGTTATTCAGCCGGTAATGGTATCTGGACAGGTGGTGTCGAGCACCCTGGTTCGCAGGTGCCTGGAAGAAGGCGACGTGGAGGCGGTTCACGATTTCACCGGAAGGTGGCCGACACTTGCAGGCAAGGTGCAGCATGGGGAAGGAAGAGATATCAGGTTCCCAACGGCGAATCTCGACTTCGATCCCGAGATGGCCCGACCGGGAAGGGGTGTCTATGCCGCTCGGGCCTCAGTAGACGGATTATCGTATGATGCAGTGGTCAACATTGGTTACAAGCCTACCTTTCACCAGGAGTACCCGGTAGTGGCGGAAGCACACCTCCTTGACTTCAACGGTATCTTATACGATAAGGATATAACCGTCATGCTCATTAAGAAGCTGCGGGACGAGCGGAAGTTTCCCAACCGGGAACAGCTGATTCAGCAGATAGAAAGGGATATACAGAATGCCAAATCGGTCTTAAAAAACAGCACTGTTGGATCGGGGCAGTGAATAGGACTTAACGTTAAGCAATTAAAGGAGCTCAAGATAACAGTAGCATTGAACGCAGCATTGAATTCTTATCCGTCCAGCTCAATAATACTATATTATTGGGTTAAGTTTACATTGCAGTTGCCCTGTGCTACAATTATTTCCGGTACTCATAGCTATTCACCGGGCGGTGGTACCTTTTATGTATGATGAGCATAATAAATTAGTGGATGCAATTAATATGGTGTCAGTTGCATATTTCAGTGATGTGTTTGCCATGCTCCGTGACGAGTTGGAGGAAATGTACCAGCTTTCGGGGGAAAGCAATCCCTCAAGAATGGCATTTCAGGATGCACTGTACGCCATAATATGTGAAGAGACGGGTAATTAAGGTGAGTAGCGAGTGAGGGTCTTAATTACAGAACACAGCCGTAAGCGGCTTCGAGATTACCGGCAAACAGGCATAAATGATGAAGATCTGTATGAAGCCAGCCTCAAGATACCTGGACAAATACCCGTTGCCACACGATTCAGAGGTTTTGTAGCCCGCAGCGGGAAGATCTTTGATCTTGTCGTTAAGGATATAGATGACGGGCGTTTAGTAATAACCGTCATCGGCAAGCCATGAACCCTGGCGAGGATCTCCGGCACTCCGACGGATATCTTGGCTAGCGGCGATTTTAATAAAAAGGAGGTGACGAAATGGCTCTTGATCAAAACCAAAAGCAGGAATTGATAAGGGATTTCCAGATTCACGAAAATGACACCGGATCTCCCGAGGTTCAGATCGCGTTACTTACCAGCCGCATCAACTATCTTAACGAACATCTCAAGGTGCACAAAAAGGATCATCATTCCAGAAGAGGGCTATTGAAGATGGTTGGTCAACGTCGAGCCTTGTTGGACTATCTGCAAGACAAGGATTTTGAACGATATCGTACCATAGTTACTCGACTGGGTCTGCGCAGATAAAGAGCGGCTATGCCCGCTCTTTTTAAATCCAGCGGTGTCCTGCCGGTTCAGCTATATCAAACCTGCTGTAATGGTTCCATTATAGATTCGCTGTTAATGGGCGAGGAACAACAGACGGTAGTATCGACCCGGTCTCAACCTGACCGGGGTTTTTTCAGGTGAACAGGTGTACAAGGTAAAAATGATAAGGAGGGATGTGGATGACCCACATCTATGAAACAGAAATAGCCGGAAGACCGCTTAAAGTCGAGATTGGCAAGGTAGCCAAACAGGCCAATGGCGCGGCGATGCTTTATTACGGCGAAACCGCCGTTCTGGTCACCGCCACCATGTCGAAAAAGCCCCGCGAGGGCATCGACTTCTTTCCTCTGACGGTAGACTATGAGGAACGCATGTATGCCGTAGGCAAAATCCCGGGCGGGTTTATCAAACGAGAGGGAAGACCTACTGAGGCTGCAACCCTCTCAGCTCGCCTGATAGACAGGCCTATCCGTCCTTTATTCCCGAAAGGATACCGCAACGATGTACATGTTGTAGCCACAATAATGTCGGTTGAGCAGGACAATTCACCGGACGTTACTGCAGTCATCGGTGCATCAATTGCTCTGTCCATCTCAGATATACCATTTGCGGGTCCTCTGGGGGCCGTTATCATTGGCATGGTTGACGGCGAACTGATTGTTAATCCCACTGAAGAACAGATGAGTAAGAGTGATATGCATCTGGTGGTGGCTGGAACCAGGGACGCCATCATGATGGTTGAAGCAGGCGCCAACGAGATACCGGAAGACAAGATGCTCGACGCCATATTTCTTGCTCATGAGGTCATTAAAGAGATCGTCGTCTTCCAGGATAAGATAATCGCGGAGATCGGCAAGCCCAAGGCACCAGTAGAACTCTCCGAGGTTGAACCCGAGATTGAAGCTGCCGTCAGGGAATACGCGTGGGATAAGATCCAAGAGGCCGTTCAATGCCCTGACAAACTCCTGAGGGAAGAGCGGACCGAAGAAGTAATGAAAGATATTCTGGAGCGCTTCGAAGTGATATTTCCCGAACGTTCTGCCGATATCATCAGCGTTCTGGAGCGGGTTGAGAAAGAGATAGTCCGGCAAATGATACTCGATGAAGGAAAGCGGGTTGACGGACGGGCTCTTGACGAGATAAGACCGATTACCTGTGAGGTTGGAGTCCTGCCCCGTCCCCATGGATCAGGACTGTTTACTAGGGGGCAGACGCAGGTGTTATCGGTAACCACGCTGGGAGCGGCCAGCGAAGAACAGATCCTTGATGGACTGGGAGCTGCTGAATCCAAGCGATATCTCCATCATTACAACTTTCCGCCCTACAGTGTTGGTGAAACCAAACCCATGAGAGGTCCTGGCCGGAGGGAGATAGGACACGGAGCGCTAGCCGAAAGAGCCCTTTACTACATGATACCTTCCCAGGAGGATTTCCCGTATACCATCAGGGTGGTATCGGAGGTATTAGAATCGAACGGCTCGACATCAATGGGCAGTGTCTGCGGCAGCACTCTTTCCCTGATGCATGCCGGCGTTCCCATAAAAGCTCCGGTATCCGGAATCGCGATGGGACTTATCAAAGAGGATGACCGGTTCGCGATTCTGAGCGATATCCAGGGGATTGAAGACGCTCTGGGTGATATGGACTTCAAGGTGGCGGGAACCACCAAAGGGATAACCGCCTTGCAGATGGATATTAAGATTGCCGGAGTCACCAGGGAGATTCTGGAGAAGGCATTGGCCCAGGCTCGGGAAGGCAGAATGCATATCCTGAATATTATGCTCCAGACGATAAGTCAGCCTAATCCTGAATTGTCACCTTATGCTCCACGGATGATCAAGATGACTATCAACCCCGACAAGATCAGGGAAGTTATCGGGGCTGGTGGCAAGACCATCAAGAAAATCGTTGATGAGACCGGTGCCAAAATCGACATCGAGGATGATGGCTCACTGTACATCACCGCTGTGGATCAGGACGCAGCAGAGAAGGCCAGACACCTGATTGATTGTTTGGTCAAAGAGGTTGAGGTGGGTAAGACCTATATCGGCAAGGTAGTTCGGGTAATGGATTTCGGTGCCTTTGTAGAGATTATTCCCGGTGTACTCGGCATGTCAGGCAAGGAAGGGCTGGTTCACATATCCCAGCTGGCTGAGACCCGCACGGCCAAGGTCAAGGATGTTGTGGATGTCGGTGACGAGATACTGGTCAAGGTGACGGAGATTGACTCACAGGGAAGGATCAATCTATCCCGCAAGGAGGCCTTGCGTCAGGTGCAGCGTCCGGGTGCCAGCGGGATCATCCGCAAAAAGAACGACGAAAAGTGATTGACTTCTAAAATGAATATAACCCCAGAAAACCGAGTTACTCGGTTTTTTGTTTTCTTGAATAGCACTACCCGGCATCGAATAGTATTTAAGGACTAGAATTTTAGGGAGCGCCTATGTTGTTGGCAAAATGTATCAAGTAACCGTAAATCGAAGAGCCGCATTTTTTATAGGGTTGCTGGTTTTATTCTCCGTCTATGCTTCATGGCTGGATCGGGTCGAACGAAAACTATATGGAGTCAAGCCCGGGGTGTATATCGAAGAACACAGAGTGGGCGGCTTTTTACCGGAAGAACTGGAAGTGGTCCTCGATGAACTGGTCATAAAGCACCGGGAGATGCCAAGGAATCCGTATTTGGATAGAGACACGGGTGAGATAATCCCCGAAGAATACGGAATTGAGGTTGATGTGGCGGCAACTTATCGGGCAGTATTCAGCGCACCGGCCAACACCAGGGTGCATTTAATTAAGAAAAAAGTCGCTCCCTTACATACTGCCGGCGAGCTGGAAGGGGTAAAAAGACAGATAGGCTATTTTCATACTTGGTTTTACGGCTCCTGGCACAGACACGAAAACATTGCCCTGGCGTTAAAGAGCATTAATAACCAGATTGTCTGGTCAGGAGAGACCTTTTCGTTTAACGAGGTAGTAGGTCCCCGAACTCCGGAACGCGGATACCGGCCGGCCCCGGTAATGGGCGGTGACGGAATAGGCTATGGAGGCGGGGTTTGTCAGGTTTCCACAACCCTTTATAACGCAGTGGTCAATGCCGGATTGGAAGTGGTTGAGCGGTATCCCCACAGTTCCAGAGTTCCATATGTGGCACCCGGCAAGGATGCCACCGTGGTTTTTGGCGCCCAGGATCTGCGATTTAAGAACAATACCGGTTATCCGGTAATAATTAAGGCCGGAATAAGCAGAGGGAAGATTGCCGTGTACATTCTCGGAAAGT
>JBLNCH010000044.1:0-7533 GCA_050260485.1 Bacillota bacterium
TCACTGATTGCCTGTTTTTCCTCGCTGGCCGTCTATGGCTATCAGGCATATTCCCATTATTACCGCAATAAAAGCCTGTATCTGCACAGCCCACGGCCTGATTTGAGCATCGCAGAAAACATCCTTTATATGCTGAGGCCGGATAGCAGGTATACGCCTCTGGAGGCAAAGATGCTGGACCTGGCTTTGGTACTTCATGCTGAACATGGAGGAGGTAACAACTCCTCTTTTGTCACCCACGTGTTGACATCATCGGGGACCGATACCTACTCGGTGATTGCGGCGGCCCTGGGGTCACTCAAAGGGCCCCGTCACGGAGGAGCCAATATCAAGGTGGTGCAGATGTTTGCCGATATGAAGCAGCATGTGAAGGACTGGGATGACGATGATGAGATTGAAGCCTACCTAACCAAACTGCTGAACAAGGAGGCGTTTGATCGCAGCGGCCTGATCTATGGGGTTGGACATGCCGTTTACTCGATCTCCGATCCCCGGTCCGTTATTCTCAGAAACCAGGTGGCCCGGCTGGCGGCGGAGAAAGGCATGGAACATGAATTCAAGCTGTATCAAAATGTTGAGAGATTGGCACCGCAAGTTATAGGCAGGTTTCGCAAGATATACAAAGGTGTCAGCACCAATGTCGACTTCTATTCCGGCTTTGTCTACCGAATGCTTGGCATCCCACCTGAGTTGTACACTCCCATCTTTGCCATCGCCAGAATAGCCGGCTGGAGCGCGCACCGCATTGAGGAGCTGGTTAATGCAGGGAAAATCATCAGACCAGCTTACAAGAGTGTTGCCAAACGGAGGAATTACGTCGCACTTAGGGACCGCAGGTGAATCAGCAGCAAGAATAATATTTTGTTCAAGTCCCAAAGTAAACCGGCGATCCGGTCGCAAAACCAAAATCGCCGGTTTATAGGGGACATAGGTGTTGGTGTTTATGCCCTTATTACCGGGGATTGTCTGCTGATCCATCCGGTCGGGTACTGGTCTTCCAGGTCAGGTAGATCTACTTCCACCAGCTCAGATACCGGAACAACAGCTTCCTGGTTGCTATTAAGATATCGGATGCGGGCCGAGCTCCCGCTTACTGATTCAACCCATACCGCGGCCGTATTGTGGACCAGTGGGACAGGGTCGGATGATTCTATGATTTCAGTCAGCCTGTCAAGATCCATGCTTGTGAAACTCCTTTCGTTTTTATATAGCATTTCTCAGGAGGACATCAATTATTACCTGACCTAGTAACTGTATTCAGTTAAGCAAGCAGATTTTTTGTTCGCCTGGCACTTTACATGGCCTGCAGGCATATGATAAAATCAGTTAATTTCATATTCAAAAGTGATGACAGAGGAAAGTAGGTTCTGGTTACTTCTCACAGGGAGGAGATGCCGCGACTGGAAGCATCTTCAGAAGGAATGAACCGAAGTTCCCTCTCGAACTCCCGGCTGAAACCGTGACGGCAAGTAGGTTGGGGCGGAGCTTTCACCGTTAAAAGAAAGGGGGTATCGGATGTATCCTGTACCTTAGCATACCCGATTAAGGGTGGTATAGCGAAAGGAAGAGCCTTTCGTCCCTTGTGGACTGAAGGCTTTGTTGTTTTCATCCCGTACCTCTATATGAGTGGGGCACAAACGTGCTCAAAAAGGGTGGTACCGCGGGTTGCAGGCCTCTCGTCCCTTTACAGGTGACGAGAGGCCTTTATAATTAAAAATCGCAAACTTTTAGGAGGGATTCAAATGGGGTTTTGTTGGCAGAGAACAGCATTAAAGCCATGTGTTCTGAAGGTGTAAGGAGCCAGGTAAGTATTGGCCGGCTGCGCATTGGGAGAGACGCTCCATTGGCAGTTATAGCCGGGCCCTGCGCGATTGAAAATGAGCAGATGCTGCGAGAGACAGCAGAGCTGGTGACTGAAGCAGGTGCGCAGATGATTCGCGGTGGAGCTTTCAAGCCGCGCAGCTCTCCTTACAGCTTTCAGGGCCTTGGACTGCCGGGGCTGAAGATACTTCACCGGGTAGGTCAGGAGATGGGAGTTCCAGTGGTCACCGAGGTTTTGGACAGTGGAGATGTGGAAATGGTGGCTGAATATGCCGACGTCCTGCAGGTGGGCGCGCGGAATATGCAGAACTTCCCGCTGCTCAAGAAACTGGGTACTATCGACAAGCCGGTGATACTTAAACGGGGGTTGGCCGCTACCATAGAGGAGTGGTTGCTGGCAGCTGAATACATCATGGTCGGAGGTAATGAGAATGTGATTCTGTGCGAGCGGGGAATTCGCACCCATGAACGCTGGACCCGTAATACCCTGGATCTGTCAGCCGTGGCCGTAGTCAAAAGCCGTTCCAACCTGCCGGTTATTGTGGACCCCAGCCATGCCACGGGTCACACTCATCTGGTCGCGCCTATGGCCAAAGCAGCCGTAGCCGCCGGCGCGGATGGTTTGATGATAGAGGTTCATCCCTGCCCGGAAAAAGCTGTATCTGATGGGCAGCAGTCCCTGACTCCAGAACAGTTCCAGCATATGATGATTGAACTGTCGCGGGTAGCCGCTGCGGTGGGGAGGTATGGAATATGAGCCGGTATGCGGTTTTGGGACCCCCCGGGACCTATTCTGAGGATGCTGCCTGGTGTTACTGGAAGGAGCCGCGGGGATTGATCTACGCTTCCGAAATAAGCCAGGTATTTGACCTGGTTGCGGAGGGCAAGGCTGATGAAGGACTGGTCCCAATCTACAACAGTCTGGCCGGAACCGTAGGGGTCACCATGAACAATCTGCTACGGCATGAACTCTATATCGGAGGAGAGTATGTCCTGCCGGTGAGGCACTGCCTCATGGCCCGGGAAGTCATAGACCTTACCGAGGTGGAAGTAGTTATCTCTCAACCGGAAGCATTCCTGCAGTGCCAGGGCTTTCTGGCCAGGCGGCTGCCGAATGCCCGCCGGGAGATAGTAAACAGCACCGGACAGGCGGCCAGTTACATCAGACAGGAGAAGCGCAAAGCGGCGGCCATCGGATCCCATAGAGCGGCTGAAGTCTACGGATTGTATGTTATTGCCAGCAACCTGGAAGATGATATGGAAAACCGAACTACCTTCATCAGCATCAGAAAAGCACCCCTGACCAGGGGTGATAAAACCTCAATCCTGTTCGGGCTTGAAGACCTGCCCGGATCACTGTACCGGGCACTGGAGGTCTTTGCCAAACGGGAGGTTAACCTGTCACGGCTGGAGTCAAGGCCGCGGACGGGTACCAATCATGATTACGTCTTTTATGCTGATGTTGAAGGGGGAAGTGAGGATTCACGAATACTGGGGGCTCTGCGCGAGCTATCAAGTAAAGTCGCCTATTTCCGTTACCTGGGTTCCTATTCCCGGTACCAGTATCGGACCAACGATTATATCAGTTAATCAAAAGAAGCCTTTGATGATGAAGCGAAGCAGTGAAAATTCCTTTTATGGCCATGTTTCCGGGGTTGACAGGAGGCTTCAGGGAGAGACGAAGCTGGCCTTCGCTCTCTAACCCCTGGTAGTCGGTAGTAGTCAGCGGTTTATAGTTATCCCAGGACAGAGGCATCAGAGCGGTTCGCAGCCAAAGGGGGGCGACGGTATATTATAGTATCCCCAGGACGCTATCTACCGTGTTTTGCTTGGAGTAATGTCCGCCAGTCATCTGGGTCATGGCCTCTTCTTCTCCGAGGACCTGCATGCGGATCTCCTGCGGGGATAACCCCAGGTGATGAAGTTCCAGGACCTTATCCCGCAGCCGTTGCATGAAGTCAAGCTTAGCCAGCACGGCCGCCTGCCCGTTGGGGACAACACCCAGAAGGCTGCAAAAGATCGTTTCCACGGGTAGTTGGGCCAGTTTATGCAGTGAATCAATTATGAGGTTATAATCCTCATCGGCCCGCAGGTACTTAAATCCCTTCCCGCAGAACAGGTCCCCCGTAAACAGCCACCGCTGTTTGGATTCATAAAAACAGACATGGCTGTCGCAGTGTCCGGGGGTATAGATAACATCAAATCTGTACTTCCCGACATGGAAGTGCTCCTCCAGTGGTAGTCCCTGCGATGGCTCCGGATAATCCCATACTGCGAGCTGGTAGGGCAGAAGATTAAGGGCTTGTGGATTCTCCAGAAAAGGTAATGCATTATGATGAGCGTAAATATCCGCTCCAAATCTCTCCTGGATCGCCCGGTTGTTCCCGATATGGTCCTCATGGTGGTGAGTGTTCATTATCCTGGCAACGGTTTCACCTTCCAATGCGGCAAGTATCTCGGATCTGACCCAGGCGCAGCTGGTATCAATCAACGTGTCTTCCAGCAGAAAGGCATGAACCTGGTAGGGAACATAATCACCTATGCTCCGACCAGAGCGAAATACTTTGACGGGACCGGCCATCGTTTTCTTTAGCATCAATTATCTCCTTTCGGGATACGCTAATTCCGATATTGTTTAGGAGTTATTCGCCATACATATACCTTAATCCTTCAACATCTATTCGGCGGCCTTTTGCGACGAAAGGCTATCCGGTATAATATTACTGCGTCAATTCTATGTGAAGGGGATTACTGTGATGAAACTTGTGTATACTGGCAAAACCAAAGACGTCTACGATCTGGAAAACGGCAACTACTTATTGAAATTCAAGGATGATGCTACCGGAACCGACGGGGTATTCGACCCGGGATCCAACACGGTGGGATTAACAATTGAAGGGGCAGGCAGGGCCGGCCTCAGGTTAACCAGGTTCTTTTTTAAGATGCTGGAGGAAAACGGCATTCCTACCCATTACATAGATGCCGATATCGAGAAGGCCACTATGACTGTGAAGGCGGCCACCGTTTTTGGCCAAGGGCTGGAGGTTATCTGTCGTTATCGGGCAGTAGGCAGCTTCTTACGGCGGTATGGAGCCTATGTCGAGGAAGGGCAACCACTGGATGCCTTGGTGGAGATCACCCTTAAAGATGATGAACGCCAGGACCCACCTATCACCGAGGATACCCTCGTTATGTTGGGAATACTCTCCAGGAGTGAATACCAGGTGTTGAAAGACCTGACCAGGAGAATCAGCCGGCTGGTCAAGGATGAACTGGCGAAAAAGGGAATCGAGCTCTATGATATAAAATTCGAGTTCGGCCGGGTGGGTGAAAACCAAGAGATCGTGTTGATTGACGAGATTTCCGGCGGTAATATGAGGGCTTACAAAGACGGCCGCTATATCCCTCCGCTGGAACTGGAAAGACTGGTGCTGGAGGGGTAACCGGCAGTCGATATTTGGGCTGCGGGTGAAACATTATACTTAAGATGGGATTGCTAAAGGGGGTTAAATACCCCTTTTTTGCTGGGCCTATCCAACAACCTGACTGCAGGGTACAAACGGGATTGTGATTAGTTATCGGGGAAAATAGAGGCCAGTAACCCAGTCGCAAGTTGATGCCAGGCATTCGGGAAAAACGCGGCCGGATAGTGCTGCAAAGGATTCAATTAGCCCAGATGAACTCGTCACCCGGCTGGCATCATTATGTTTACTGGTATCAGAGGATTCAGATATACTAATATAGATGGGCAATTCAGATTCGCCGGCGGTTTTAACTGCCTAATCTAAGGCTGCAAGTACGGAAATATTGTGATTTTGGAGGAGGTGAGTTTAGCCTCGACCGGGCAAACGGTTTTATTATCTGTCGGGAACGTTATATGGATAAAATCATCAAATTCATGAAGCATCCGGATCAATTTGTGTAACGATAGGAGTGACAACAGTGGCAGAACAGTTTGCAAGCAAGAGAAATATAAAGTTCATGTTGTATGAGGTTTTTAATGCGGAAGAACTTACCCAGTATGAGTACTTCCAGGACCACAGCCGCGAGACCTTTGACATGATCATAGATACCATGTGGAAGATAGGAACCGACTTCTTATATCCCCTATTTCAGGAGCTGGACAAAAACCCGCCGCAGTTTGTAGATGGCCAGGCCAAGGTTAATCCTGCAACCCGTGAGTTCATGAGGATGTGTGGTGAGGGAGGGTGGATCAATGCCAACTGGTCTTATGAGAATGGAGGCCAGCAGGTTCCGGTACTGATTACCTTCGTCAACTCCCTGATCATGGCGGCCGCAAACTGTGGACTGTCCGGATTCCCCGCACTAACCACCGGGGCGGCCAACCTTATCCTGAACTTTGGATCCCAGGAATTAAAAGATTTATACCTCGAAAAAATGGTAAGCGGTGAGTGGCAGGGTACCATGGCATTGACGGAACCGGATGCTGGCAGCTCGCTGGCCGATATTAAAACCACCGCTGAGGATACCGGTCAGGGTTATTACAAGATAAAAGGACAGAAGATCTTCTTCTCGGCCGGTGACACCGATGCTACGGATAATCCGATTCACCTCATGCTGGCCAAAATCAAGGGAGCACCAGCGGGAGTTAAAGGAATATCCTTATTTGTAGTCCCCAAGTTCCGCTTTACCAAGGACGGGGGACTGGAGCGCAATGACATCTGGTGCAGCGGAATTGAGCACAAGATGGGCTTCAAGGGTTCACCCATCTGCACCTTGAATATGGGGGAAAACAACGATTGTCACGGATACCTGGTGGGACAGCCCCATATGGGACTCTCCTATATGTTCCAGATGATGAATGAAGCACGGATCGGTGTAGGGATAGCTGCTGTAGGCAAAGCCACAGCCGCTTACTATGATGCCCTGGAGTATACCAAACAGCGTTTGCAGGGGAGAAAGGCCAATCAAAAGGATCCCACCACTCCCCAGGTACCATTGATTGAACATGCTGACATCCGCCGGATGCTGCTTTTCCAACGGGCGGTCTGTGAAGGCGGACTGTCCCTGGCACTGCAGCTCAGCAAGTATGTGGACCTAAGTGAGGTTGGAGTGGACAAGGAGAAGCATGACCTCCTGGTCGATTTCCTGGTACCCATCGTCAAGAGCTTCCCGGCTGAGTACGGCATACTGTCTACCAGTGCTGCCATGCAGTGCCTGGGTGGATACGGCTACTGCCAGGACTTCCCGGTGGAACAGCATTTCCGTGATGTACGTATCGACCCCATTCACGAGGGGACTACCGGGATTCAGGCTCAGGACCTCCTGGGACGCAAGACCACCATGAAGAATGGTGCGGCTTACAAGCTCTTCATGGAAGAGGCCCGCAAGACCATTGCCGCCGCCAGCGAGATCCCGGAAATTAAACCCCAGGCAGACATACTCGCCAATGGATTAGAGGTAATGGACGATGTCACCAGCTATCTTCTTGGGGTGCAGAAGGAAAAAGGCGCTGAGGAATTTCTGGCTGACGCTACCCTTTATCTTGAAATGGCCGGATTGCTGGCTATCGGCTGGCAGTGGCTCCTGCAGGGGGTTGTTGCCCACAACGCACTCCAGAACCAGCCTTCTGAGGGCGACACCAAGTTCTATCGCGGCAAGCTGATTACCATGAAATACTTCTTTACCTATGAGATACCCAAGATTAACGGCCTGGCCCATGTCCTGAAGACCAGTCAGGGGCTGACCGCC
>JBLNCH010000045.1:0-4073 GCA_050260485.1 Bacillota bacterium
TAGAACATCACCACTGCCCGCCGTAGCCATACCCGGGTTACCAGTAACATTCAGATATATTTCCCCATTAGGTTCGGCTACAATCGTACCCGAACCTTTCAATACCACGGTAACCCTCCACTTGGATGCTGCTTCCCGGGCCGCCTCCATGCGGCGGGCCTGCAGTTCTGCCACCGTGGTACCAAGCAAGCGGCTCATTTCCCCGGGGTGTGGAGTTAAAACGATCGGCACCTGCCGGTTTTCCAAAACACTCATATCCTCGCCAAGGGCATTAAGTCCATCAGCATCGATAACTACCGGGACCCCCGATCTCTCCAGAACAAAGCGAACAATGGCCTTGGCCTCAGGATACCGTGACATTCCGGGACCTATGGCGCATACCGATACCGTCCCCAGCAGGTTTTCTATAGCTGGTAAAGCCTCCAGGGCAATCGATTTCTGCCTGGTCTCTGCCAGGGGAGCAGTCATTACCTCCACCAGGCCACCCTCTACGATAGGTAAGAGGCTCTCCGGCACTGCGGCAGTCACCAGCCCGGCCCCTACCGCCAGGGCCGAAGCCGCAGACAGCATCACGGCACCAGTCATTCCCATGGACCCGCCTATCACCAGTGCATGACCGAAGGTACCTTTATGGCTCTGCCGGGGGCGCGGGGGAAAGAATCCTTTAACCAGGTCTTCGGTTAAAAGGTTGGTCTTAAGCACCTTCTCGGATAATAACTTGGATGGTATCGAAATGTCAGCCACGGTAACCCTGCCGGCATAACTGCATCCAGGTTCCACCAGGAGACCGAGCTTGGGAAGAGCCAGGGTTACCGTCCAGGAGGCTCGTACCGCCTCACCCATTACCCGCCCGGTATCAGCCTCAACACCCGAAGGAATGTCGATTGCGACAATGGGCTTCTGCGACTGATTCATGATGGAGACCACCTGGCTATCGAATTCTCCAAGCCTTCCCCGGAAACTTATGCCATATATGGCATCAACAATCAAATCCGCTGATAGAGTGGAAACCAGTAACCGATTGATCCCTTCCTCATCCTTTAAAGGAAACAGCCGGGCACCCATCTTTTTCAGAATCTCGTAATTAACCCGGGTATCAGGGGTCATCTCTTCCGGGTCTCCCAGGAGGAAGGTATCCACCCGGGCGCCAGAGTTTATCAGATGACGGGCTACTACCAATCCGTCTCCCCCGTTGTTGCCTTTTCCGGCCACGATGATCACCCGGCGAAGAGGACTGTTCTCCAGGAACGTTTCGGCAACCTCGACCACCCGTATACCTGCATTCTCCATCAGAATAAGACTGGTGATCCCATAATCCTGAGATGCTCGCCGGTCAATTCCCCGCATCTCTTCGGCAGTTACAATCTTCATCTCAACCCTCCTTATTTTCCACGATGACCACAGCTACCGCCATCGCGTAATTACCAGCGTGACTGAGACTTAAATCTATATGCGCAATGTTTAATTTCTGTACCCGGGCCAAAGCCTCCCCCCGGAGATGGAAACGGGGACGTCCTTCGGGTCCGTTGGTAACCTCCACCTCATGAAATTTTATTCCTGATGTGAAGGTAGGATGCAGTTTACGAAAGGCCTCCTTGGCCGCGAAGCGAACAGCAAAGGATGGGAAGGGGTCGGCTTTAGAATTACAGTACTCGATTTCCCCGGCCGTGAAGACCCGCTTACAAAAACGGGGAGTCCTGTTTATCGCCGCCCTTATCCTGTCGATTTCGATCAGATCTGCACCAACCATGTCCTAAAAGTCCTCAGCTTTAACTGCTGCTTTAATTATTCATCAAATCATATCAAAATAAAAGCCCTGTTGATGAGGTCAACAGGGCGATGAGTAAGGGGTTTATCACATTTTGTTAAGCTCTTTTTTCTCTCCTTCAGACAATACCTTGGTTACATCGAGCATGATAAGCAGCCGGTCTTCGAGCTTCCCTACTCCGGTGAGGTACTCAGCGGTCAGTCCCCCGATTACTGCCGGAGGTGGTTCTATGCTGGTTAGGGGCAGCCTCAGAACCTCTGCTACCTGATCAACTATTATTCCTACCGTTTTGCCTTCGATGTTGACTACAATGATGCGAGTCTCATCGGTATATTCAGCAGCCAGCATATTAAAGCGTTTCTTCAGGTCAATTATAGGAATAACATTTCCACGCAGGTTGATGATCCCTTCCACGAATGCCGGAACCTGTGGGAGTCTAGTCGGGGCAGTCAGGCGAATGATCTCTTGAACCTGTGTAATCGGGACCCCATACTCGCATGTCATGTCTCCTGCCTTTAAAGTAAATACCACCAGTTGAATTTCCTCTGCCATTGTGTCACCCCGCTTTTGTTTTTCGTTCCAAGGCATCAACTCGAGTATGCAGACCAAATAACGCTATGAGTGTTATTTGAGGAAAAACCGATGTTCCAATTAATGGTCGATGCATTGGAATAATTAACCTTAGTTGTTTGTTTAAATTCGCTTCTTCTTATAGCTTATCCTGCTGCTTTTTGACGTTTTCTCGCAATTCAATTCGAAACATAACAGATTGGAGGTAATAACAGACATTAGGACACCTGGCCGGCTTATCAAAGGGCACAACCTGTCCTCACTCCAGCCGGCTCAACCAATAATGACCGTTTAATTCTCCAGCACTAAATGATCATTAAAAGGTTTTGACACCCATCTGGCGAAATCTCTATATCATGGCTCTTGGATTGGCTACCGCAAATCACACAGAAAATGGCGTTCATCATGCCGAGAATGATAACCGGGGGGGTGTTTTGAGCTGTGGGTTTTCTGGATCGATTATTCGGCAAGAAAGAAGACAAGGAGACTGCTATAACCCTCATTAAGGAATATGTTGATGCTCACGTTGAATCGCTGATGGCAAACTGGATGGCCATGCAGGAGGAGTTAAGTGATTTCACGGAAGTGGAGCGCAGGGAAATTCTCAAAGACGAGATGGCCAAAATTACCCGTTCCGCCGGTGAAGCCCTTAAGAGCCAGCAGATTAAGGTACCGGCCCACCTTTTTCAGATTGTACGAGAGGAGATCAATGATAAGATCATCGAGTTTGCGCGGCCCCACATCAGTCATTTTGTGTACAGTTACCGCCGGCCGTATCTGATGTGGCCTCATCCAGTCGACATCCCTTTAAAAGACTTGGAAAAGCTAAAAGCTACCCTAAAAGAAAATGGGATTACCCTGGAGATGCTTAACTACGATCTAACCGAGGACCGAATCCGTTCCTTGCTGATTCAATACGATATCAGACGCAAACCCGAGTTTCAGGATACCGAGACCTGGAGCCGTAATTTCAGTTACTCCCATGATGACCTGATTCTGTTGGCGGAAGTATTAAAGGCCAAAAATATCAGGATCCAGGGAGTAGAGCACATGAGAGGGGATCTCTGGATCATGGTGAAACAGGAGTTGTTGCGGCAACAGGATAGTCAATTCCGAAAATCGTTTCTCAGTGCTAACCCTAATCTCCCGGAAAAGCCTACCCGTAAGGAATGGGCAGCCGCATACGCCAGGACTCTGAAAAACGACTTGGATTACCTGGGCTATGTTGAAAGAATGGCTCGCCTGGCAGGGACGGTTTTCGAAAAAGGAGAGCTCGAGAGACTGGTGCGAGCTGAAATGGCAGGAAGTACCTCCTACTCTCCTGGTAAGTTTCCTGGTATATAATATAGAAAACGCTATAAGCAGTTTTTTGGCATCACCCGACTTCCAGGTTTCTATTAGATATATAAAAGGAGGCCAACCCACCAGGTGTGGACTGGTGTGATTGGCCTTAAGGTTAAGGATTTGGGACTTTCAGTTTATTGTTAAACTTGACTTATCCAGTCTGCCGCTCATGCCAGGAACCCGGCCTGGTTTCGCCAAACTCCGAAGAGAAATCACGAACGGTCTCACTGAATGCTTTCACCAAGGCCTCGCGGCACATACACCGCAGGTCTTCACTGATTTCAACCAGGATGAAGTGGTAGGCCTTATTCTCTCCATTGTAGATTTCACAGTTTTCCCAATAACGCTGGAGCCGATTCGATTGCCGGTCTACATAATGCACGTTGACCCG
>JBLNCH010000046.1:0-4234 GCA_050260485.1 Bacillota bacterium
AATTGGCGGCTGCGGTAGGAGAAGTAAACCCTGATCAATCCTTGACGGTGCTGGCCCTAAGTCATATTGACTCATCGGGGATGCGCCGGGGCAACGTAATAGATATCGAAGCCTCCGCCAGAGCTATCGATGAACTGTTGGACGGGGTGGAACGAATTGCCGGAACCCATATTACCACTACACGTGTAGGGTTCAGCGGTACCAGTGTTTCCACGACTATTAACCGGGCGACTATTGCTATAACCCAACCCAGTTATGAGATAAACAGCGACGATATAAGGCGTGCAATACAAGCCGCCAGAATGATCCCGGTCTCACCGGACCGTTCAGTGGTGCACATAATACCCAGGCAGTTCATCGTGGATGGCTATGAGGGAGTGGTTGACCCTCTGGGTATGATGGGCTCACGGCTGGAGGTCGAAGTAATAATAGTTACTGCCATGACTTCCGCTCTGCAGAATATGGTTAAGACCGTAAGCCGCACCGGGACCAAGGTTAAGGAGATTGTCCTCAGCAGTATTCTGTCTGCCGAAGCAGCCCTCCTGCCTGCGGAGAAGGAGATGGGAGTTGCATTAATTGATATCGGCGGGGGTACCAGCGATATCGCGGTCTTTGAAGGGGGAGCCCTGGTTTTTGCATCGGTTCTGCCTGTGGGAGGGGATTACATAACCCGCGATCTGGCCGTCGGATTAAGGACTACCATTGATGAAGCCCGGCGAATCAAGGAGAATTTTGGCTATGCCCATGTAGATCTGGCCCCTGACGGGAAAATGGTTGAGATTTCAAGTATATACGGGAAGGAGAGCCGACAGGTTTCAGAAAAGACCATTGCTTCGATTATTCAGCCCCGGGTGGAGGAGCTTCTGGAACTGCTTAATACGGAACTGCGTCGGACAGGTTTCAGCGGTGTGCTGCCCGCCGGGATAGTTTTAACCGGTGGCTGCGCACTATTAAAAGGAATTATACCTGTTGGGGAAGAATACCTTAACATGCCAATGCGGTTGGGGTTTCCAGAGAACATCAGTTATGGCATTAATCAACAATATGGACCGGAGTACGCAGCTGTACTCGGCAATCTGCTGTACGGGGCACGTCTGCTTAATTATGTCGGAGGAGAACAGCAGGATAAACTCATGGGCGGGTTCTTTTCAAAAGTAGGCTACTGGTTTAAAGAGTTGTTCAGTTAAGGGGGTTAAATGGTGCTGGAGTTTGACGTTGAGGAGCAACGATTTGCAGACATTAAGGTAATAGGTGTCGGTGGCGGTGGCAACAATGCGGTTAACCGCATGATTGAGGCTGACTTGCGTGGCGTAGGTTTTATTGTTGCCAATACTGACTGCCAGGCATTGCGGCTCTCCAAGGCGGAAACGAAGATTCAGATGGGCGAAAAGCTCACCAAAGGTCTGGGAGCAGGTGCCAACCCGGAAATTGGTAAAAAGGCGGCTGAGGAAAGCAGGGAGGAGATAAAAAAGGCTTTACAGGGTGCCGATATGGTTTTCATTACGGCAGGTATGGGTGGTGGAACCGGAACGGGAGGTGCCCCGGTAATCGCCGAAATCGCGAAGGAATTAGGTGCTTTAACCGTGGGTGTGGTAACCCGTCCCTTTATGTTTGAGGGAAGAAAAAGAAGCAACCAGGCAGATCAGGGAGTTAATGAGTTAAAAGCCAAAGTTGACAGTCTCATAACGATACCCAATGATCGCTTGTTACAAGTGGTTGATAAACATACTTCGATAAATGACGCATTTCGTATCGCCGATGACGTACTCAGACAGGGAGTACAGGGCATATCCGATCTCATCGCGGTACCGGCCTTGATAAATTGTGATTTTGCCGATGTAAGGACGGTTATGCACGAGACGGGGACTGCTTTAATGGGGATTGGAGTAGGCAAAGGTGAGAACCGGGCGGTTGAAGCAGCCCGGAGTGCCGTCTCCAGCCCACTGCTTGAAACCTCTATTGAAGGAGCCCGGGGAGTCTTATTTAACATAACGGGAGATTCGAAACTGACCTTGTATGAGATTAACGAGGCTGCTGAGATCATATCTCAGGCGGCTGATCCGGAAGCCAATATTATTTTCGGAGTAATGATCGATGATAACTTGGAGGATGAGGTAAGGGTAACCGTCATCGCCACCGGGTTTGATGCCAAGAAAAAGGAGCCAATCCCCGAAATACCAGAGCTGAGGATGAAATCTTTCGTATCGCAGGACCTTGAAATCCCCACTTTTCTGAGAAGAAAATAACTGATATCAATTCGATAATTACATACCTTCCAAGGCCTTCTGTCTAAACAGAAGGCCTTTTGTCATTCCCATAAAATTACAAGTTATGCAATGTTATTCTGTTATACTTTGGAAGAATGTTTTGGACACACCATTCATAGTGATTTAGATAGATAGTGAAAAGGTCCAGTGCCGCGACCGTGGGGGCTGAATTCCGCAACACCCCGTGAGGGCAAGGAACTGAAAGCAGCCGAATGACAGGACGTCACGAGCTCGTCTCCCCGGCATGGAGGTTGGATTGACGGGGTGAGGCTGCCAGTCCGAACCGGAGGATGGTGCTGGCAATGAGGACCCGGGGAGCCAACGGACTTTTTCACCGCCCATTAAGTGGTCGAATTGGGGCTTCACACTCCAGGCGACAGGAGAGTGATAGCAAATGAACCAGGCTACCCCGGTTTATATTGACATAATATTTTTGGTTAACCTGGTGATGGACTTCCTGCTCCTCTGGGCCGCCGGCAAACTGGCTGGGGTCAGGATCGTTTATCAACGAATCCTGGCAGCCTCCATTCTGGGTGCCATCTATTCTGTGGGATGCGTGTTCAGCAGTCTTTCTCCCTGGTATGACTTTCCGGTGAAGGTTATAATCTCCGGGATAATTGTCATCTTAGCATATTGGCCCGACAGTAGCCGGCTGTTTTTGAAGGTTTGGGCCTACTTCTATGGAGTTAGTTTTGCCATGGCCGGTGCAGTGGTCGGTGTTTCCTATCTCTTTCAAGGTTTTCCCCTTGGCTCGGCACCTGACTTCTCCTACCTGTGGTTGGGGGGAGGCATAGTCTGCGCCGTGGCTCTTGGGATTTATGGCGACCGTATGATGAAGGAAAGGGTAGTGCCCAACCTGCTCAAATGTCCCGTTGGTCTGCGGTTTGGGTCTGTATGGTGCCAGGGGCAGGGCTTTATCGATACCGGCAACAACCTTACCGATCCCCTAACCAATAAGCCGGTGGTAGTGGCTGAATACCAGCTCATAAGCGGTTGCTTTCCGGTTGATGTTCGTGAGGCTGTAGACTACTGCCAGCAGGACGAAAACCTGTTTGAAGCCCTGGCTCAAACCAGTTGGGCAAATCGACTCCGGGTAATCCCATTTACCTCGATTGGCAAGAAACATGGGCTCTTGGTCGGCTTGCGCAGTGATGAACTAAGGATTCAAGCCGGGAACCGGTGGCTAAGATATCCCGGAGTAGTTATCGGGTTATACCGGGACTCTCTGAGCCCGGAAGGAAGTTTTCAAATGCTAGTTCCCGCCGCTTTTGTTCAGCAATAATGGATTTCTTCAAATGGGGGAGGTATACAGAATGGCAGGAATTTGGAAGAGGGTCTTAACTTCTCTCAGGTTTTTTCTGGTTAAGTTGCTTTTAAGGAGCAAGGCTTACCGGTATGTGTATTACGTGGGCAGTACCGAAGTCTTACCTCCACCCCTGACTGCAGACGAGGAAGGGCATTTGATACGACGGCTGGAGGATGGGGATTTGTCGGTCAAGAGCAGCTTAATTGAACACAACCTGAGGTTGGTCGTATACATCGCCAAGAAATTCGAAAACACGGGAATCAATATTGAAGACCTGGTCTCAATAGGAACCATTGGCCTGATCAAAGCAGTTAACACCTTCGATCCCCACAAGAATATAAAGCTGGCCACCTATGCCTCCCGCTGCATAGAGAACGAAATCCTTATGTACCTGCGCCGTAATATGAAGACCAAGATCGAGGTCTCCCTGGATGAGCCCTTGAATATAGATTGGGATGGCAATGAGTTGCTGCTGTCCGATGTTTTGGGCACGGAAGTGGATATGATCTATAAGCAGATTGAAGAAGAGGTCGAAAAGAAACTCCTTTTTCAGGCCATGTTGAAACTGTCTCCCCGGGAAAAGAAGATAATCCAGCTGCGGTTTGGTTTGGAAGATGGTAATGAGAAAACCCAGAAAGAAGTGGCAGATGTCCTGGGGATT
>JBLNCH010000047.1:0-4477 GCA_050260485.1 Bacillota bacterium
CGGTGACCGTCGGGTATGTCTATATGCTAAAACTGGCCCACCTCGTGGATGACAAGATACATGCCCGTTCGATTGGACCCTATTCTCTGGTGACCCAACAACCTTTAGGAGGTAAGGCACAATTCGGTGGCCAGAGGTTTGGGGAAATGGAGGTTTGGGCCTTAGAGGCTTACGGTGCCTCTTACACCCTGCAGGAGATCCTGACCGTCAAGTCCGATGATGTTGTGGGTCGTCTCAAGACCTATGAGTCAATAGTAAAAGGAGAGAATATTCCAGAGCCTGGGGTCCCCGAATCCTTCAAGGTATTGATTAAGGAACTTCAGAGCCTGTGCCTGGATGTACGGGTCCTTTCCGAGGACGATCACGAGATAGCCATAAAAGATGCCGATGAAGAGATCAGCGAGACTGATAAGGCGCGGGATCTGGGACTGGACATTCCTATACCCTCACGAGCCCCACGTATGGCCTCTGCCAAGAAAACTACGGACGATACGGAGGAGGATGATGACTATGATGAGGAAAAACTTTTCGCCGAAGAGGAAATGGGTGAGGATGATGCCGGCGAGTTAATCACCATAGAGGACGAGTTTTAGGTACCGCTTAACTCACTAGAGAAGGGAGAGTTTAAGCTTGTTAGATGTTAACAACTTTGAACGCATCAAGATAGGCCTGGCAAGTCCCGAAAAGATTAGGTCCTGGAGCAGTGGTGAGGTAAAGAAACCTGAAACCATAAACTACCGAACCCTGAGACCGGAAAAGGAAGGCCTGTTCTGTGAAAAGATCTTCGGTCCGGTAAAGGACTGGGAATGTCATTGTGGGAAATACAAGCGGGTGCGCCATAAAGGGATAGTATGTGATCGTTGCGGAGTAGAGGTAACCACCTCGAAGGTCAGGCGGGAACGATTAGGACATATTGAACTGGCAGCACCGGTGTCGCACATCTGGTATTTAAAAGGAATCCCCAGCCGGATGGGACTGTTGTTGGATATGTCCCCCAAGGTCCTGGAGAAGGTCATATATTTTGTTAACTACATTGTTCTGGATCCGGGCGATACACCGCTTCTTAAGAAACAACTGCTGAGCGAGCGAGAATACCGCGACTATCGCGAGAAATACGAAAACAAGTTTAAAGTGGGGATTGGAGCGGAAGCCGTTAAACAACTGCTGGCCGAGGTGGACCTGGAAGAGCAGTCCCTGGAGTTGAAGGAGGAGATTGCCAACACCAGTGGCCAGCGCCGCAGCCGAGCTATTAAGAGGCTGGAGGTTGTGGAGGCATTTCGGCTTTCTCACAACGATCCTGTTTGGATGATTCTCGATGTACTGCCGGTCATACCGCCAGAATTGAGGCCAATGGTGCAATTGGATGGGGGACGTTTTGCCACCTCAGACTTGAATGATCTTTATCGCCGGGTTATTAACAGGAACAACCGGCTAAAGCGGCTGCTCGATCTGGGTGCACCGGATATCATCGTCCGCAATGAAAAGCGGATGCTGCAAGAGGCAGTTGATGCCTTGATCGACAACGGCCGCCGGGGTCGCGCCGTAACCGGTCCGGGGAATCGGCCCTTGAAGAGTCTGAGCGATATGCTCAAGGGTAAGCAGGGGAGATTCCGCCAGAACCTTTTAGGCAAGCGGGTTGACTATTCGGGACGGTCGGTAATAGTCGTAGGACCCAATCTTAAAATGCACCAGTGCGGATTACCGAAAGAGATGGCTCTGGAGCTGTTCAAACCTTTCGTCATGAAGAAACTGGTTGACCGGGGTATAGCCTCGAACATTAAATCAGCGAAAAAGATGATGGAGCGAGGAAAAGATGAGGTCTGGGACATCCTGGAAAATGTTATCCAGGAACACCCGGTCCTGCTCAACCGGGCACCTACTCTTCACCGCCTGGGGATTCAGGCTTTTGAACCGGTTCTGGTAGAGGGGAGAGCCTTGCAGATCCATCCCCTGGTGTGCACCGCCTACAATGCCGACTTTGACGGTGACCAGATGGCAGTCCACGTTCCCCTCTCAGCGGAAGCGCAGGCTGAGGCCCGGTTGTTGATGCTGTCGACCGGTAATATCCTTAACCCCAAGGACGGGCGACCGGTGGTAACCCCTACACAGGATATGGTTATCGGCTGTTACTACCTTACACTGCAGAAAGACGGTGAAAAAGGTGAGGGTAGAGCCTTTTCCTCACCTGAGGAGGCCCGGATGGCTCTGGAAAACGATGAAATAGGATTACATGCCAAAATTAAGGTAAAAATCGATAATCGGATCGTAGAAACCACGGTAGGGCGGCTGATATTTAACGAAGCCCTGCCCAGCGATTTCCCGGTTTATAACCAGGTCATCAGCAAGCGAGAATTGGGCGAAATTGTGTACAAGTGTTACCGGGAATATGGCAATGAGGCTACCGCCCGTACCCTTGATGCGATAAAGAGACTCGGATTCGATTACGCTACCAGGGGAGGAATAACTGTTGGTTTAACCGACTTCGAAACCCCAGATGCCAAATATGAAATTCTGAGAGAGGCTGATGAGAAGGTAAGCGAAATTGATAACGATTACCAGATGGGTTTGATAACCGAGGATGAGCGGCACAGCCAGGTGGTTGATACCTGGAATGAGGCCACCGAAAAGGTGACTGATGAACTAAAAGCTCATCTGGACCCCTTCAACCCGGTATATATGATGGCTACCTCCGGTGCCCGCGGTAATTTCCAGCAAATACGCCAGCTGGCCGGAATGCGGGGGTTGATGGCCGATCCCCAGGGTAGGATCCTGGACCTTCCGATCAAGGCCAATTTCCGTGAAGGGTTAACCGTTTTGGAGTACTTTATCTCCACCCATGGAGCCCGGAAAGGTCTGGCTGATACTGCACTCCGGACGGCCGACTCGGGTTACCTGACCCGGAGACTGGTGGACGTATCCCAGGATGTTATAATCCGCGAAGCTGACTGCGGCACCCATGAAGGAATAATCGTGGATGAAATCCGTGAGGGCGGGGAGGTTATCGAGCGCCTGGATGAAAGGATTGTTGGGCGCTTTGCGGTTGGCGATATTGTTAACCCGCAGACCGGAGAGGTGATCGTACCCGATGATCACGAGATTGATGAAGATGCGGCCGAGGAGATTATCAATCTGGGGATAGATAAGGTCAGAATAAGATCGGTTTTGACCTGTAAGGCCAGGCATGGAGTCTGCCAGAAATGCTATGGACGCAACATGGCAACCAGTTACCTGGTGGAGATTGGGGAAGCGGTTGGGACTATCGCTGCCCAGTCGATTGGAGAACCTGGTACCCAGTTGACCATGCGTACCTTCCATACCGGAGGTGTAGCTGGTGATGACATTACCCGCGGTCTGCCCCGGGTAGAGGAACTTTTTGAAGCCCGTAAGCCCAAGGGGCAGGCGGTAGTAACCGAACGCCGGGGTGTTGTCAGAATGGGTGATAACAAGGGCCGCCGTGAGGTGCAGATTCTGGACGAGAACGGCGAGGTCCTGGAGAGCTATGTGGTTCACTATGGTTCCCGGCTCAAGGTTCGTGATGGCGATTTTGTTGAAATAGGCGATGAATTGACTGAAGGGCCGCTCAATCCTCACGATATCCTGAGGACCAAGGGTATGAGAGCCGTCCAGATCTATCTTCTGCGTGAGGTACAAAAGGTTTACCGTCTCCAGGGGGTTGACATCAGTGACAAGCATATTGAGATAATGATAAGGCAGATGCTTAAAAAGGTTAGGATTGAGGAAGGAGGGGATACTCCGCTCCTGCCCGGAGCCTTCACTGATGTGTCCGACTTCGAGGAAGAGAATACCCGGATCTTTGAACGCGGTCGTGGGCTGCCCGCGGTTGCCCAGCCGCTGCTGTTGGGAATAACCAAAGCTTCCCTGAATACCCAATCCTTCCTGTCGGCAGCTTCCTTCCAGGAAACTACCAAGGTTTTGACGGAGGCGGCGATAAAAGGCAAGGTAGACGGTCTGATCGGTCTGAAAGAGAATGTCATCATTGGCAAACTGATTCCGGCGGGGACTGGTTTTTCCCGGTACAAGAACCTGGCCATTGAATCGGATGATATTAATTGACTATAGGAATTGCAGGATGATAAAATATTTAAGTGCGCCCAAAGTGACGTCTTTTGGCTGGGTAATGAGTCCTACTTTGCGGGTGATGACCGTTAAAGGAGGTTAGCAAACTTGGATAGTTTGCAGCATCACACTCACAAAGCGGTGGGATCCAGACAGGTGAAAAAAGCTATCCTGAAAGGGTCAGCTGAAAAGGTCTACATCGCTCTGGATGCTGAAAAACATGTAACCAGGCCATTAATAGAATTATGTCAGGAACGAAACATTGAAGTTCAGTATGTAGAAAGTATGGAGCAGCTAGGTAAAGCCTGCGGCATTGCCGTGGGCTCAGCCGCAGTCGCCTTGCTTATCGAACAGGGGAAGGAGGTGCAGAATTAGTGCCTACAATAAATCAGTTGGTTCG
>JBLNCH010000048.1:0-4748 GCA_050260485.1 Bacillota bacterium
CTCCTTGAGGCGGGGAAACCAGTCCCCAAACCTGAGTGGTAACTTCCTGATTGTAGTCCTTGTTGCCTGCTTTCCGGGTGGATGGCTTCAGTACACGCCCGGTGGGCTGAATAAAACTGGGCACCAGGCTGTCTTCGCAACTCAACTACCTCGCACCCAATTGTAGTGTACGGCCTTGCTTAGCCGTCCTGCCCATTTCCCTCCTGATTCGGTGTAACGCCAGGTGTCCTTCTACTTGAGTTTGTCCAACCGGGCTTTGAGCTGTCTTATGCTCTCATTTAATTCGCGAATTTCTTGAACCGGACCGGAGGTGTGAGGCCGGTTTAGTTTCTCCTCCAGTTCCTCCTGCAAGGAGGAAAGGCGTTTGGACAGCAAATGCGCTGCCGCTTTGGCCATCGGATCCATAGTATCCTCCTGTAATTTTTCCCTAATTGTCTCCGGTATTTGCAGACATTAACCACATGGTTCACCGGCAACACGCTATCGCACCAAACGACATCGTCTTTCATACTATTTACTACTAAATTACGTTAGAAGGGAGATTGTCGATTGGATGATCCTCGTTTAATCAGTAATCAGGACACTTATGTATCTCAATGGTATGCTGACCGAAAATTTTCCACAAGCATCGCCTTATTTGTCAGCCAGTACCAACAAATTGGCGATGATTACCGGTCTTTGCTTCAATTTGACCTGTCAAGCCTGCCTTCTTCAGTAGCTATCGAAAAAGCAGAAATTGAACTGATAATGTATCGAAACGAAATAATATTAAACACCATCCCGGTCACGGTTCATCGTCTCCTGGACAATTGGCTGGAAAACTCAGTTACCTGGAATAACCAGCCGCCATTTAGTCCAATTCCTGATGGTAGTGTAACCATATCTAATGACACCCAGAATGGTCCTATCCGCATCGACATTACAGCCTTGGCTCAGGGATGGTTCGATGGAACTATTTCCAATAACGGCATACTCGTTAAAGGTAATGAGCAAGCCAACAGTTTGGTGGGATTCAGAAGCACTAATTACATTTTTAGCAGCGATTGGCCCAGGCTAATTCTCAAAATTCGCACCAGACAGATTAACCGTTGGTACTATAACCTTTTTGCGACTGACGGGTTTATCAATCTTCCTACCGATCCCACCGGTACTGCACCGAGAACCAGCATCTATGTTTTCGGTTTTGTATGCGGGCTGGTCAGAAAAGACGTAGTAAGGGACGGGACAGTCATAGCTACCGAATCCTTCAATCCCCAGTATGAAGATACCCTGGCTAATCGTGAAGCTCTGCGAGGAACGGCCGTAATTCCGTCACCTCTTATTGAAGCGGAAGCTGGAGATGAAATTTATATCCGGCTGGTTAATCTTGGAATGCTACAGAGCACACCTCCAATCCTGGATGTTCATACCATTCACCTGCACGGTGCGCATGTGGCAACACATCTGGACGGATTCCCCGAGACTTCATTCGGAGTGCCGGTAACACCGGTAGATGCGGTAGACTCTATCCATGCAACCTATTATTTCAACCCTACAGAACCGGGTACGTATATGTATCACTGCCACCAGGAAGCTGCAGAACACGTACAGATGGGCATGTATGGAGCATTGATTGTTTACCCCTCGTATGCCAGCCTTGCCGGCGCATCAATAGGGCAGAATCCGCTAACGGGGAAATGGTACCACCAGGGAATCCCCCAAGCCCAGATCCCTACAACCGCGACCAATCGCAATTTTGCTCTCAACGATATTGCATCCTTTTTTGACAGTGACTGGATTCACTTGTTGTCCGACATCGATTCTTTCTGGCATAATGCAGTGTTGACCCAGGATCCCAATTTTAACCCGGTTAACTTCAAACCCGATTATTGGCTGGTAAATGGGCGTGCTTTCCCGGATACCCTGCTCCCAACCACCCTGCCACCAGCGCTGATACCCAATTTTGGGTATAACGTACCGCCAGGGTATGAGTCATACGTGAAGGTCAGCGTAGGAGATAAGTTCTTGATCCGGCTGATAAATCTTGGTTACCAGCCTGTCCCCTGGCACACCCATGGATGGCATGGGATGATAATTGCCAAAGATGCCAATACCAGATTGATTGATGGTCAAGGGGAAATGGGTTTCACCGTACTAGTAGGTTCCGGGGAAACTTATGATGTTCTTTTCTCCGCAGATGATAAGCGGGACCAATATGCCGACTATGTGTTCTGTGGCCAGGGAGGGCTGCCGTCGATAATCGATCAAATAGCGTTGGCAACCCAAAGGTCAATCAATGCTGGAACATTTATCCCTCCATATCCGGGTGCGGATGATCTCTGGACCAACATAATATTGGCCGGTGGACTTGGCCTGGGAACCTTCCTGCCTCCTTACAATTGGGCAGTTTGGAACTATGGTGATCCGATCGCGCAGAACCTGTTCTACCCTCAATTCTACCCGGCACACAACCATGACGATTATAAGGTAACCAACAACGGGGTATACCCGGGTGGGCAGCTTACCTTAATAGAAACAGACTTCCCCGCTTCTGATTACACCGCGACTCCACCGGTTATCACTGAACCCCCATGGGTATGTCCATAATAAACACTAGAATAACTTTGAGCCGTCTCTCCCAATTGGAGACGGCTCTTTTTCATCTCGGAGTTAGTTTGAAAGTACCGATAACTTGGGTTTGACATAACACGGGCACCTTGAGTATTGCCATTATTTTTCATTGTAGCCGCCAAACCATCTGCTGAATAGACTGGCAGTAAGCAAAATTAAGGGGATGTTATTTTGTTATATGCCAGTCGGTTTTTACGGCTCATGACCCCGCCTATGGAGGGGCCTGACGTTTTGGCGGTGCAAAGACGTTTGAAAGAGCTGGGCTACAAGCTTGAAGCGGATGGGATTTTTGGCTCCGCCACCGAACAGGCGGTCAGGTCATTTCAAAAGGCGAACAGTTTGCTGGTGGATGGAATTGTGGGGCCGGACACCTATCAGGCCCTGCAAATAGCTTCCGTACCGACCGCTTCCGGGCCCCGCGTAAGAGTCGGTCAAAATAAAAGCAATGGAAAATACCGAATAACCGTGGACACCGGACGAAAAATCCTGACTCTTAATCAGGATTCCAAACAGGTCAAAGTTTATCCAGTCGCAGTGGGCAAGCCCGAAACCCCCACTCCCCTGGGGGATTGGACCATAGTTGAGAAGGAACTTAATCCGGGGGGGCCTTTCGGGGTCAGGTGGATGCGGCTGAGCGTTCCCTGGGGTGGTTATGGCATCCACGGGACCAATAATCCCCCGTCAATTGGAACCGCGGCCAGTCACGGCTGCGTGCGCATGTACAATGAGGATGTAACCGAGTTATACGATATTGTGCCCATCGGTACTCCGGTCAAAATAATCGGCCAGGTGTTTACGGGAAGGATACTCCAGGAAGGTGTGCCACCTGGAGATGACGTTGCCGAATTGCAGCGGCGGCTGTCCATCCTGGGCTTCTTCCGCTCAGATATAGATGGGTACTACGGCCCCATAACCCGACAAGCCGTAATGGACTTTCAGAAAGCATACGGGTTGACAGTAGACGGTATAGTAGGGCCCCAAACTTATCAGGCCCTGGAAAAAGCCTACGATACAGCAACAGACAATCGCCAACCGTAGTTATCATTTGCCGTGCTACTTGAATTAATGCGAGGGAATACAAAAATGGTGGTTTAGAACCGTACTCGGTTGCTCTAAACCACCACTGTTTTTTATAACAAAAACGCTAATAACCGCAATTCCGCATGCCTTTTCCCTACTCCCACTCGATCGTCCCCGGGGGCTTGCTGGTTATGTCGTAGACCACCCGGTTAATCCCCTGTACCTCGTTTACGATCCGCCTCGATATGCGGTCCAGGAGCTCATAAGGGAGTCTGGCCCAGTCGGCGGTCATGGCGTCATCGCTGGTCACGGCCCTGACGATGATGGGATAGGCGTAGGTTCTTTCATCTCCCATAACGCCAACACTGCGCATGGAGGGCAGAACCGCGAAGTACTGCCATACCTCCCGGTCGAGGCCGGCATTCCGTATCTCTCCGGTTACAATAGCATCGGCTTCCTTTAAAACCGCCAGTTTTTCGCGGGTGATCTCACCCAGAATTCGTACGGCCAGACCCGGACCGGGGAAGGGCTGTCGCCACACGATCTCTTCCGGCAGTCCCAGTTCCTCACCGATCTTCCTGACCTCGTCCTTGAATAAGAGGCGTAACGGCTCAACCAGTTCAAATTCCATGTCATCAGGCAAGCCACCCACGTTGTGATGACTCTTTATGGTAGCAGCCGTCCTGGTACCGCTCTCTATCACATCAGGGTAAAGGGTGCCCTGCACCAGGAACGGTATATCCCCAAGCTTTCGGGCTTCGTCCTCAAAGACCCGGATAAACTCATTCCCTATAATCTTTCGTTTCTGCTCCGGATCTTCTACTCCCGCAAGTTTGGTTAGGAAGCGGTCGCTGGCATCCACATGCACCAGATTCATTTTCATGTGATTCCCGAAGGTGGCTACCACCTGCTCCGCCTCACCCTTGCGCAGCAGCCCGTGATCGACAAAGATACAGGTCAGCTTGTCCCCGACCGCCCGGTGTACCAGGACCGCGGCCACTGAGGAATCCACCCCGCCGCTCAAACCGCAAATGACCGGTTGATCACCAACCTGATCCCGTATCTGCTTTACCGTCTGGCTGATAAAGTGGCTGAGGTTCCAATCCCCACGGCACCCA
>JBLNCH010000049.1:0-4595 GCA_050260485.1 Bacillota bacterium
TGCGTCCTTGCCATTCGCCGCTGGTAATCATATTCCTTTGGTGGCCCAACGTTCTGGCCTGCTCCTCCTCGGCCAGGGTACAGACCCGGCGGCAGCCGTTGTCCAGGAGTGAAACAATAGTGCTGCTGGCCCTGATAACGTCAATCACCAGACAGACAGTGTTATCTGCAGATGGAGCATAGTCCCGTAATGAGAGAGCGGTATCCACGTCTATTATGGTGTGCATTGATCTCAACATTCCCCGCCCGTTTTACAATTCAAAAATCTCCCTGTTGCCCGGTTGAACAACAGGGAGATCCAAGAGCTTACCTCTTTTTGAGGGGAATTTTCTTAAACTGCTGACAGGCTTCTTTGAGCGGTACTTCGATAGGAATACGTTCAATGCTGGAAGCACCCAAAAAGCCTACGGCTTCTGTGTGTTCATAAATATAGCGGGTATCCTCAGGATAAGCGATCGGTCCGCCATGGGCGAAGATCATGATATCCTTGTACCCGCTGCGAGCCGCAGCCGTCATCTCATTAATCAGTTCTGCTGATGTTTCCAGGGTAAGCTTGTTTTCAGCGTATTTGGATCCGATGGAACCGCCGGCGGTCAGACCCATATGGCAAATCAGGACATCCAGTTGGGCTTGACCAACCATCTTGGCCTCCTCGACATTAAAAGCGTACCCCAGGGTAAACAGTCCCAGCTCTTTGCCAATCTTCAGGGTCTCAATCTCCACCGAGTATCCCATGCCGGTATCCTCCAATTCCTGCCGGAATCGGCCATCAATTAACCCGACGGTGGGGAAGTTCATGATGGCGGAGAACCCTAGATGCTGCAGGTGCTGGAAGTAAGGTCGCATCTCCCTGGTGGGATCGGTCCCGCAGATACCGGCAATCATGGGGGTTTCCTTAATCACCGGGAACACCCGGTGGGCCAGGTCGATTACAATCTGGTTGGCGTCGCCATAAGGCATCAGCCCGGCTAGGGAACCTTTGCCATCCATGCGGAACAACCCGGAGTTATAGACCCCGATAAGGTCGACTCCGCCCTGCTCGGCGAACTTGCCGGAAATCCCGGTTCCGGCGCCGGCGATGATGATAGGTTTGCCGCTGGCAATCTCTGCTTGCAGCCTGGCCTTTACCTCTTCACGCGTGTACTGTTTTGCCAAAAGAATACCTCCTTCTCTAACCTTTGATATCGAATATCCCCTTTTCTTCCTCTTCCATCAGGCCCCAGACATCAATCGCTGCCTGCAATTCAGGGTGTTCTTTGGCGGCCTCAACTATAGATACTCCATTAACTACTGCGTCAATTGCCTGTCGCATGGCTCGGGCTCCGGCTACCGGCCCCATGGGGTGACCGTGTATGGCGCCACCGGCACCCATGATACAGTCCGGTCCCAGATCGCTGTATATGGCATGTACGCAATTGGGCATAACCCCGCCGCCGGGCATGGGGAAAACTCGCCTGATGTTGCACCAAGGGCTGTTGAGATGGTGCCCGATCTGCAGGTAACGTTCCCGCAGAAGGGGGAACTTGCCATAGGGACTGGGGTAAACCACCATATCTGCACCGGCCATTCGGGCGAGTTTGCCCAGAATCAGGTGAGAACTGACACCGGATACCGGGGATTCATACATGGTTCCTGCAAAATCAAGGTGTGCCATGATGGGGACATTGATATCCGGGTGTTCTGCCAGGCCCTGCAAAGCGGAAATACCTACAGTCAGGTAATTGATCATCAATGCGTTGGCTCCCGCGTCAATCGCCCGCCGTGCATTATCCAGCACTTTGAATGCCGCGTCGGTAATGTTGGGGGTATACAACACCCGGTGGCCGGTCTCTTCGTAGTGCTTGCGAACAGCCTCCATATACAGCTTGATCCTCTGCTCACGAGGATTAAATGGCGGGTCGGCAATCAACTCATCGTCCTTGATGATGTCCACCCCGCCTTCAACCGCACGAGTGAACAGCCGGCATCCTACCTCAGGGGTGTAACCGGTACAGGGCTTAATCATATTGTTAAGAAGTGGCCGATCATAAACCCCCAGTAGCTGGCGCACTCCTTCAACCCCGAATTTGGGTCCTTTAAATCTAGACAGGAAGTTGGAGGGAAACTTTACATCCAGCAGTTTCAAGGGGCCGACCATGGAAATGTTGCCGATTATGGTCGATAGCAGCATGGGTAGCTGAGGTCCGAAATTTACGGACGGAAAAGCCAGTTGAAAGACCCACTGGCGGGTATCCTGGTTTATCGGCACTTCATATTCGTTACCCGGCACCTCATAGATACCGACCACTTTGGCCACATGTTTCTCCCGCACCTCCGGGGTTTCTTCCGGAACGGCCACCCAGGTGCCGGTTGTTTGTTCTATGGCAATGGAACTGATCTTTTTTACGATGTCTACGTTTCGACCGGTCTGCAGGTAATAGGTTGCGGTTACATAATCGCCGGTTGCTTCAATATGTTCCGGAATGACCAGCATCTCCAGCTCTGACAATTTAAATTCCTCCTTCCTGCCAATATGCCAGGATGCTTGATGATTGGGTTTTCGTTAGTCATATCACCGTCCTTTCATGTTTAACATGTCCGGTATAACCGATAACTTGCGAAACTTACTGTAAGAGGTTGTGTATTCTGGCACATTCTTATACCGATTGGATAGAGCAAACCAGGGATACATTTTATAATAAATTTACCATATATTAACAAGTTGCAAGCGCGAAAAATAAATCCACACTCTCGCATACCAACGCTTAGAAAAATTGCGAAACCGCTCTGAGGGGCAAATAGTTGCAAAAAAGGCTTCTGTCGGAAGTCGGATAGAAGCCTTTTAAATTCCTTATGTTTTTGGCCCCATGGCATACTTATTGACGGCGTCGGGATCGTCAAAGATGAGGAAACAGTCCGCGAAAGATAAAATTTGACAGAATTAGACTAATTATGATAGAGGAATTCCAAAACCTGCGGCAGAAGAAAACAGAAAAATATGTAAGAATTATATCGAAAATAGTGATAATTTGTTTAAAATTTCCTGGCACTTGGTTGATTGATCAGGTGGGTGTGCACGAAGCCTCCCTGATTTGAAACGTGTTGTACAGATATGAAACCTGGGATAACCCTGGTGGCGACACTGTGGAAAAGTCAAAGGCCGTAAAGCAAATTCAATCCCTGTATAGTTTTACCATTAGTTTTTGTAATTGTCGGCAAGCCTTCGGAGTGATTATCAAGAAGAAGCGAGAGTACCTTGGGGGATAAACTCAGGAACTGCCCGCGCCGGCGAATGCCGCGAATATTTTAAAACGAAAGGAGGATCGTTTTTTTCGCAGTCGAGGCCGATGATTATACAAAGTAAGGGGGATTGCAATGTATAAGGACAAGAATCCGGTACTTTCAATTTTCGAGGATGAATTCAACGCGCGAAGAGAGAACCTCGAATTGTACAGGCACAGCCTTCTTCAGAAGTTTGATGATGAAATCCATACTATTCCCCAGATGCTGTACAATACGCAAACCTATTTTGGCGGAAGAAGTGCTCAAATGTATAAGGAGGATGAAGAATGGAAAATCATCAGCTATAATCAACTGGTCCAACGAGCGGAAAACCTGGCCATCGCGCTCATCAAATTAGGATTGCAGGCTGGTGACCGGACCGGCATCAAAGCCCATACCTGTGCTCAATGGACCTGGGCTGACCTGGCAACCCTCATGGCAGGTTGTGTGACGACCTCCCTCCATGCCTCCCTATCCCAACGCGAAACCACCTTTATTGTTAACCACGCCGAAGTACAGTTGTTGTTTGTAGATACCCTGGACAACCTGTTGGAGATCATTGGCTACCGTGGTGATCTTCCGACGCTGAGATACCTGGTTTGCATGGAGAAAAATTTCAAAGGAAATGGTAAGGATATCTGGGGACTCGAGGAACTCATAAAGTTGGGGGAGGAATCCCGTTCCGAGTATTTAACGCTGTTAAACGCGCGGACAGCAGCGTTAAAAGGAACCGACCCGGCCGCCCTGGTATACACCTCCGGAACAACCGGCGATCTGAAAGGTGTCATGCATACCCATAAGAATCTCTGTTATGGCGGCAGTCGGTCCATGAAGCATTATTTCAACTGCGGGCATGTAATTACCTGTGATACCGTTCTCATATGCGCTCTTCCGTTATCGCACATTGTTGAAAAATGTAATACATATTATGTTGCAATATCCGTCGGCGGAATGTTGGGGTTTTCAGAAGTAAAGTCGCTGGCCGAGGATTATCAGGTTATTCGCCCTACGGGTCAGATGTTTGTACCCCGTCTCCTTTCCCGGTTGCTGTTGGGCATCGAGAGAAGATTTACCGAAACTGAACAGGGGAAAAAACTGTGGGATTGGGCCATGGATGTAGCCGTCCGGGTCACCTATGCCCTGGAAAATGAGGACGGATGCATCAATACCAATATCCCTATTCCTAAACAGTTAGAGAGTAACCCGCAGCTGCAACGGGAGTGGATAGATGCCTACAATAAGGTATTCTGGCGTATTCACCACTTCTTTGGCGGCAGGCTGAAGGAGATGAATTGCGGCGGCGCTGCACTGGATCCAATGCTGCATCGGAAACTG
>JBLNCH010000050.1:0-3918 GCA_050260485.1 Bacillota bacterium
TTTTGCTGGGTTATGGGACTGACGTTAACATCGGCGGTAATCACTGTGTTAGCAGGAATTACTTATTTTCCGCTGCAGAGTGGCAGCAATGCGGGTGTTAGTGATGGAAACTGGACGGAGATTCTGCAAATTATTATTGATATAGTACCATCCAACATCTTTAGGTCCTTTTGGGACGGCAATACAATGCAGATTATATTTCTTGCGGTAATAACTGGTATTGCCATGGTCACCTTAAAAGGGCACTTCCCCATTATTTCCAAGGTGATAGTTGAATGTAATTCCATTTTATCGACGTTGTTGGATGCCATTTGTTCTTTTCTGCCGTATGTGATATTCATTTGTATCTTTAACATGCTGTTATCCAGAGATAGCGGGGAGTTCCTCGGTGTCATAGGAGTGGTTGCACTTATATGTGGATGCTCTTTAGTGGTTTTCTTAATATGTATGCTGAGTGTGGTATTAATTGAAAAGGAAAGTCCTATACGGTATATAAAGACCATAAGCCCGGTTCTGCTGATTGCCTTATCCACAGCAAGCTCTAGCGCCACTTTCTCATCACACATTCTGACCGCCAGTACCAAACAGGGCATTCGTGAATATCTAGCCGAATTTTCAGTTCCTGTGGGTGCCTTGTTTGGCAAGCCGTTTTTTTTGCAGGTTTTGTTTTTACTGTCTTTGTTTGTGGGCAAGTTTTATCAGGTATCCTTTTGCATGGTGGACATTCTGTCCCTGGTGGTGCTCTGCATAATTTTAACCGCAGCCGTCCCACCCATGCCGGGGATGACTGCCTTCCTGTTTACTATCATATTTAACCGATACGGTATACCTTTAGAGGGTCTGGCGATGGCGGTTACCATTGATATAATTCTTGATTATTTTATTACCACCGGAGATGTGTTGGCCATAAACGTCAGCATGTTTCATACGGAACACTGCTTGCGGGGGATTGAGAAGGAGCAGAGGGCAGCAGGAATAAGCCAATGATGATGGGGTTAATGAACTCAGTCGCGGGCGTTAAACGAATGACCAGCATCTCATCCCTTCATCTGAATCACCGTGATGGCTATGAGGATCAATAGTGAACCCATTAACTGCATGCCGGTCAGAACCTCACCCAGGAGCAGGAAGGCCAGGATCCCCGCGGCTACTGGCTCCAGAGTGCTGGTGACCCCGGCAGCTACCGGTGACAGCATGGTCAATCCCTTAAAGAAGAAGCCAGCCGGCAGGATAGTAGCGAAGATGGCTATGTAGAAAAAGTATAACCAGGTTGATCCCTGATAGGTCAGGAAGGTCTCCCAGGGCCACCCGTTTAGGGTCCAGGCCAGTCCGCCTATGGTGTAACCCCAGAAGAGGAGAGTCCACGCTGAATACTTGGCCAGGCCGTAGCGCGAGTAGAGGATATAGAAAGCAAAGGCGAAAGCAGAGCCGATTCCAGTCACCAGGCCGGCCGGGGTCACGGCCATACCCTGACCGGGGGTTCCTTTAACTATTAAGAACCCTCCCAGAATGGCGATTATAACCGGAAGTATGCGGTTCCAGGCCGGGGTCTCCCTTCCCTGCAGGAGTTCATAGACCAGGATGATTGCTGGCGCCAAATATTCCAGGAATACGGCGGTGGCAACATTGGTCTGGCTGATGGTATAGAAGTAGGTGAACTGCATGGCGGATACGCCCAGGATGGCGAAAGCCATCATGTATCCAAGGTCACTGCGCTCGACCCACAGGGAGCGCGGCTCATGCCATGCCAGGTAGATTCCCAGGAAGAGGGCGGATAGAACCAGCCGCATCTGAGTCAGATCCCAGGGACTGACCTGATCGTTAAACAGGAACTTGGCGGTGGTGGCAGAAAGTGCCCACAGAATGGCAGCTGCCAGGACAAAGATAAAACCTTTAAGTGTTGGGGATAAGGTCATCCCTATTAACTCCTTTGCTAAGGTAGAGACCAGGTTGACAGGCACGTAAAAAACCGAAGTCTAAGTTAACAGCAGAGCCGGAGCCAGTACCCCCGAAGGTCGTTTGTACCGCCAGGGCTTATCCACCGGGTTCTGGAGTTCAGGTTATGAATTCCAGCTAAGATATGTATCAAGGCATTAGTGCCTGTGCAGTTGAACATCAATCGGAACACCTAAACCTTTTTATCCCTAGAAACTAGAGCTTCCTTTAGGAATTTTGGTTATCAATTAAAATCAAAACGAAACAAGGGCTGAAAGTTATCAGCCCCTGAATGCCGCCTTTCATCTACCGGTGCCCAAGGCCATCTTATTTTATCTCATTCCGGTATTTACTGATTGGCCGGTTCAGCCTTGTCTTCCCATATCTCTTTTAAGGCTCCGAGAGCTCCACCCAGCCCCGCCAATTCCGTGGGGATGAAGAGCTTGGTGGCAGTGCCGTTTCCTATATCCTTCAGGGTTTCAAGAGACTTCAGAGCCAGGACTTTTTCGTCGGCTCCGGCTTCCCTTATCATAACCAGACTGTCAGCGAACGCCTTCTGCACCTTAAGAATCGCCTCAGCCTCACCCTCGGCCTTCAGAATGGTGGACTGCTTAATCCCTTCAGCTTCCTTTATTGAGGCTTCTCGCTGGGCCTCCGCCTGGAGAATGGCTGCCTGTTTCTGTCCTTCAGCGGTAAGAATGGCCGCAGTCTTCTGGCCCTCGGCCCGCAGGATTGCTTCTCGTTTTTCCCGCTCGGCCCGCATCTGTTTTTCCATGGCCTGCTGAATGTCACTGGGGGGGTTGATGTTCTTCAGTTCCACCCGGTTAACCTTGATGCCCCACTTGTCGGTGGCTTCATCTAACACCTGGCGCAGCTTACTGTTTACCACATCACGGGAGGTCAAGGTCGCGTCGAGCTCCAGGTCACCCACGATATTACGCAGGGTAGTAGCGGTCAGATTCTCAATCGCCGCCAGCGGGTGGGCAATCTCATAAATAAATCGAAAAGGATCCGTTACCTGATAATAGATAACCGTGTCAATCTGCATGGTTACATTGTCCTTGGTTATTACCGGTTGCGGGGGAAAGTCGACCACCTGCTCGCGGAGATCAACAATAGCCCGGAAACGGTCGATTACCGGGACAATGATGTTTATACCCTGTTCGGCCTTGCCGTGGAATTTTCCCAATCTCTCCACTATACCAACGGTTGACTGGCCAATGATCTTTATAGAGCGGAATAAGACCAGCAGAACAAATATTAGTAACGCCCATACAAACCAATCCATATTAATTCAACACCTCCATCGTTATTGCTGGACGGGTTCGACATAGAGGGTCACACCCTCGACCGATCGCACCTTGACCAGGGAATCCTGATTTAGTCTCTGGTCAGAACGGGCCGTCCAGATCTCTCCCTGGAGCTTAACCTGACCGGATTCCGGGGGAACGATTTCCATGGTTACTATCCCCGTAAGGCCAATCAGGGCATCAACATTGCTTTTTACCTCGTTGGTCTTGAACACCCGAACTACCAGAGGTCGGGTGAAGATAATAAAGAATATCGTTATGGCTCCGAATACAATAACCTGGGCTGATAATGCGGTAACCACGTTTAGCCAGGCTAAAAGGCTCAACAGCAAGGCCGATAAGGCTAACCACAAAAACCAGAATCCCATGGTAGCGACTTCGATGATGCCGCAAACGATAGCAATAATGAGCCAGGTCATGTAACCCAAATACAGGCACCTCCCCTCACCATTCCTCCTTAATACTACCATATACGGAGGGTGTTGTGATATGACGATTCCCGGGTAACAATAATATCCAATAACACCACGGGATCAGAGAATCAAAGAAAGTGCAGCCTGTGTGAAAATTAAGAGCGAGTGCATGAAGATTCGTCGATATGCAGAATCACATATTCGCCGGCTCGCGAGTGAGCGACGTTGTGACGAGCCGTTACATCCCCCAACGAAGTTTT
>JBLNCH010000051.1:0-4224 GCA_050260485.1 Bacillota bacterium
AATACTGCTCATCATTAGAGTCCAATCCTCTATCCAAGCGTGGTATAATTTGGTGAAAGGATTCTGCGAAACCCTCGTATTAAATAAATATGAGTATTGGGTCGAGGAGCCGAATGTGGATAAATACACCGTCCAAATTGAAAATCTCCGCAAGGTTTACCGGGTAGGAGATGAAAAGGTGGTTGCCCTTGACAGCATCTCCCTTAACGTCAGACCCGGCGAAATCTGCTGTATTCTCGGTACATCAGGATCAGGCAAGTCAACCCTGCTTAATCTAATCGCGGGATTGGAGAAGCCTACCCGCGGTACCATAAGAATAAACGGCAACCATATTGAAAAGATGAACGAACGCCAGTTGGCCCTGTTCAGACAGCGTTTTATAGGATTTGTCTTTCAATCCTATAACCTCCTGCCTACCCTTACCGCTTTGGAAAATGTATGCCTCCCCCTTACTTTCCGAGGGGTAAAGAAACAGGTCCGCGAAAAAGAGGCCGCCCGCATGCTGGCCGCTGTCGGCTTAAAAAACCACTTAAACCACCGGCCAACCCAGATGAGTGGAGGACAACAGCAGATGGTTGGAATAGCCCGGGCCTTTGTCTGCAAGCCCAAATTGATGCTGGCCGATGAACCTACGGGAAACCTGGACTCCAAAACCACCCGGGAGATTAAGGAGTTAATCCTGGAACTGGCGCGAGAAAACGGGCAGACGCTTATTATTGTGAGTCACGATGCAGATGTGGCCAGTATTGCGGACAGGACTGTTCACATCCTGGACGGCAAAATAGAAAAAATTGAAGAGAAATCTATAAGCGAGGTTTGACAGAATGAGAATTAAACTTCTGGTGAAATCATTAGTTTTATTGCTGGTTTTTCTCGCATTCGGCCTACCGGGTGCCCTGGCTCAGACAGAATCGGAACCCCCAGCGATACGCGAGGCGCCGAATCTCATAATACCGGGAGACCGGTGGATGCCAGTTTTTAAGGCCGGTGAAAAGGTTTCTCTCAATGTCCCTATAGAGAACACCACTAACGGAACCGCGAAAAACGTTGAAGTATCGCTGGTTGTCAGCGATTTGTCCAAGTTTCCCTTTAAGTCTGAAAGAATGACCTTCACCCGGTATATTTCCTCGATAACCGATGGCACGTCAGTAGCCAGTTTTAACCTGACTGTGCCGGCCAACGCCAAGCCGGGGGTCTATCCCATCAACGTCAGCATCGCTTATGAATCTGACTTCGGTCGCGGACAGACCAGTGGTACCCTGTATGTAGAAATAGTGAATGAGTACCGTCAGCCAAGTGTAACCCTGATGAATGTCCGTTTGCCGGATGAACGACTGCCAGCCGGTAAATCCTCCCTGGTTACCCTGGTCCTTAATAACGAAGGCGATCTGCCCGTCAAAGATGTAGCAGTTAGTCTTTCCGGCTTTAACAGCGGTTTGGCTCTGGATAACTGGTCAGACACACAGAAACTGGGCGATATGAAGGCCCGGGAAATCAAACCGGTATCCTTCCGGATCAATGTGGACCAGGAAACCAAGAGCGGGACCTATATCCTGGATCTCAAAATCACCTGTAAGGACGAATACGATCAGGAATACGAAACAACCAGCAAGGTCTATCTGCCAGTAGCCGGCGAAGGAAGTCAGGACGATATGATCCCCCGGCTCATAATCGACAATTACAGTTATGGAAGTGGAGATTATGCTATTGCCGGGCAGGCTTTTACCCTTAATATGTCCCTAACCAATACCAGTGAGCAGACGGCAGTTAAGAACATAAAGATGAGCCTGACTTCGGATGGACAGGTCTTTGTCCCGGTAGGCAGCGGTAGCACCCTGTTCATACGGGAGATCGGACCCGGTGACAGGGCCAACGTCACCATCAACCTGAAACCCAAAGAGAACGCGGAATCTCAAACCTACAGCATTACAGCCGACATTGAGTTTCAGGATACTGAAGGGAACAAACTCACAGAAAAAGAGGTTATCAGCATACCGGTCATGCAGACCATCAAGTTCCTGGTAACCGATGTCGTAACACCACCGGCTTTTTCCGGCAGTCCAGCTACCGTTTCCGTGGACTTCTATAATACTGGACGGGCCGCAATTCGCAACCTGCAGATACATACCACGGGGGACTTCGAAGTAAATGATGGCTACCTGTTTCTGGGAACATTGGAATCAGGGAAAAGTGACTACTACGATGTCACCGTGGTTCCCAATAAGACCGGGGAAGTCATCGGGAAAATCATATTTGAGTACGATGATGACGGTGGACAGCACTACCAGATGGAAAAAGAGTTCAAACTGATGGTCGGTGAGCCCATGCCGATGCCTGCTCCGGGCGGCACGCAGCCACCCGTTGAAGATTCCAATAAAACCGCCTTTAAATGGTGGATGATACCTGGACCCGTGATTCTTTTGGCGGTGATCGGATACATTATCTACCGGAAGAGGAAAAAAGCTAAAGAGGCAATGTTTCTAGATGAATAGCCTGGACCTCATTTCCATGAGCTTTCGAAATTTAATGCGACGCAAGACCAGGGCTTTCCTTACCGTACTGGGGGTGGTTATTGGTACTGCTTCAATCGTGGTTATGCTCTCGCTCGGCTTTGCCATCGAGAAGACCATGAAAGAACAGCTCTCCAGCATGGGCAGCCTTAATATTATTCAGGTATATACTTCCTATGGGTACCAAGACGGCCGTCAACAAACGGTTCAGCCGGCCCGTCTTGATGAGGATGCGGTAGCCGCATTCAAAAGCATTCCCGGCGTTCAGGCTGTCATGGCGGAGAAATACAGCTTTATGAAAATAGTGTCCGGCAGAATGGTGGGGGGGGTATCGGTAATCGGTATTGACCCCGAGGTTATGGAGGATTTTGATTTCAAAGTAGAAGCTGGTCGCTTATTGCTGAACTCCGATAAGAACGCCATAGTGTTCGGTAAGATGGTGGCCTTCAACTTCTATAATCCCCGATCAAGAGGTGATCAGGGGATGATGCCCTTTCCGGCAGACCCTAATCAACCTGAGCCGGAACCGCCAGTAGACCTCTTGAGCGGGAAACTCATGATAAGCACCGATCAGAATTACGGTGAGCCGCGCCGTTCCAACCCGGAACCGGATTACAATCCTCCTGAACCTCACGAGGCCAAAGGAGTAGGAATTCTTGAACAGTCCAACAATGAAAAAGATTACAACGCTTATATGAACCTGAAGGTCCTTGAGGAAATAATTGAGGAAGATCAGCGTTCAACAGGTCAGCGACCGTCCAGAAATGGGCAGGAGGACCAGTATTCATCGATCCGGGTCAAAGCCCAGGACATCAACCAGGTCGAATCGATCCAGCAACAGATCAAAGATATGGGATACCAGACCTCCAGCCTTTCGGACATACTGGAATCAATGCAGAAGCAGTCTCGTACCATGATGGCCATCCTAGGGGCCATTGGAGCAGTCAGTCTCCTGGTGGCTGCAATAGGCATTGCCAATACCATGATGATGAGCATTTACGAAAGAACCAAGGAGATTGGTATTATCAAGGTCCTGGGGGCTGATATTTCTGATATTCAGAAACTGTTTTTGCTGGAAGCAGCCATGATCGGCTTTGGCGGCGGAATAATAGGGCTGGCACTAAGTTACATGATCTCTTTCGGGCTGAATAAAGGCTTTGCTCACTTTGCCGAGCGGTTTTCCCCCGGCGGGGTTGGAGAAATGTCAGTCATACTCCCGCAACTGGCAATCGCGGCGGTTGTTTTTGCAACCTTAATCGGAATTGTCTCGGGCTATCTTCCCGCGCGCCGGGCAATGAACCTTAGTGCCCTGGAAGCCATAAGGAACGAATGATGAAGGAATGTAAGGTCTGTTCTTGAGTTACCAGATTATTTAGGTTTGAAGCACTCTGGGTTTACTAATACATAATACTGTCTGGCAAAGGAGCGTCCATAATGTCTGAAGTTGAAAACCGGGGGCTGGAAAAGGATCTTTTTAATTCGCTGATCACCCATAATCAACGAGGTCCGTTTTATAATATGCTGGGTCTTAAGCCCACTGGTTTGGGCAAAGGCTGGGCCAGGCACTGCCTTACGCTCAGTCAGAAGCACTGCAATGCCCAGGGAAAACCCCACGGAGGGGTTATCGCCACCATGGTGGATACCGCCATGGGTAACGCCATCGCCACCACCGGCAGCAGGCCGGTCACGGCGGAACTAACCCTTCACCTTATCA
>JBLNCH010000052.1:0-2746 GCA_050260485.1 Bacillota bacterium
AAATGGAAAAAAACATTGTATTAATCGGATTTATGGGAACAGGAAAGACTGCCGTGGGAACCCGGCTTGCTCAGAGGATGGGCCGGGAGTTTGTTGATACTGATAAGGAGATCGAGAAGATAACCGGGATGACTATCCGTGATATTTTCTACAAGTCGGGGGAGACCAGGTTCAGGTCGGAGGAAGCCCTGGTTGTTAAAAGGTTGGCAGACAGAACCGGACTGGTTATAGCCACCGGCGGTGGAGCGGTAATCAACCCTGAAAACCTGAAACTGCTTAAGATTAACGGCATTCTAGTCTGTCTGGAGGCGGAACCCGAAGACATTCTGCGCAGAGTAAGCAAGAAAAGAAACAGCCGGCCGCTGCTTAAGAAGAATGTAACGGTGGAGGATATCCGTCGGATGCTGCAGGAGAGGGAGGAATACTATCGACAGGCCGACATCCATATAGAAACCTCAGGTTTGGAACCGGATGAGATAGTAAAGCGAATACTGCAGAAACTGAATGAGGGAAAACATGGACCGCTTAAAGGTTGATCTGGGAGCCAGATCTTATGAGATTATCATCGGCAGTGGAGCGCTGAGAGAGCTGGGCTCCCGGCTGCGTTCGCTCGGTGAGTTTTCCCGGCTTATGCTGGTGACCAACCCTACGGTATATGACTTATATGGGGAAGAGCTTCGCCGGGGTCTGGGCGTTGTTGGACAGCACCTGGTTTTGGGTATGGTTCCAGATGGTGAGGAATACAAGACCATGGAACAGGCCCAGCGTTTGATCGACCTGGCAGTAGAGCATCATTTTGACCGCAACAGCCTTATCCTGACCCTTGGAGGAGGGGTTATCGGGGACCTGGGAGGGTTTGTGGCCGCAATCTACCAGCGGGGAGTCAATTTTGTGCAGGTTCCAACAACCCTCTTGGCCATGGTGGACAGCAGCGTGGGAGGGAAGGTAGCCGTAAACCATCCCCGGGCGAAAAACATGATCGGGGCCTTCCACCAGCCAAGGCTGGTTCTGATTGACACTGCAGCCTTGAACAGTCTGTCGGACAGGGACTACCGTTCGGGACTGGCGGAGACAGTAAAATACGGCATCATAGCTGATCAGGAGTTTTTTTTCTATCTAAGGGACAATGCCGAACTGATTAACCGACGGGACGAGAAGGTGCTGCAGTACGCCATCCACCGCTCCTGCGCGATCAAAGCGGACATTGTTGAAGATGATGAACGGGAGGATGGCTTACGGGCCATACTTAATCTTGGGCATACATTCGGACATGCTATTGAGACCGGTTCGGGTTATGGTACGTACCGTCACGGCGAGGCAGTTGCCATCGGCATGGTCCTGGCCACCCGCCTGGCTCACCACCTGAACCTGCTAAGTAATAGCGAAATGAAGAGTATACTGGATCTAATCCAGGCTCTGGAGTTAAACCTGCCGTTTCCAAACCTGCCACCCGGTCAGATGGTTGACCTCATGTACCAGGATAAGAAAATGCGTAACGGTCGCCTGCGCCTGGTTCTTCCTAATGGCATTGGACGGGTTACCATCAGAGATGACGTCGACCGCAGCCAGCTCGAGGATTTTCTGTCACAGCAAGGTTAGCAGACGACAGAAACCCGCCCAAATATGCAAAAGCTTCCCCAACCCTTAGCCCTGGCGGGCTTTTTGTCTGATTATTAGGGAATCCTGCAAATGACAACCTATTATTTGATCTAATTGTTAAAAATTTGATGAAATACCTTTTTGTTTAATGTATAATTATTGGCAAATCACTTAAAGCCATGTCCTGAAGCGAATGCCTATGAGACAAAATAATACGGGATCCAAATCGTCAACCGACATACTATCAGGATATATCGCAATATCAGAGGATAGTGACCCCCCAGAGTATCCCTCTTCTCCGCCGCGGACAGCCAGTGAAACCAGACAAGTCGTCCCCAGCATAAGCTTTGATCAGGTTACGATCGACCCGAACACGGTGAAACTCATACCAATTGAAAAAGCCAGACAGTACAAGGTTTTACCCCTTGGAAAATCGGGGGATCGTCTGCAACTGGCGATGGTGAATCCCGAAGACCTGAGGGTGGTTGAAGATGTGGCCTTGATTACGGGGATGAAGGTTGATCCGGTAAAAATAGAAGAACGCGAACTGGAAAAAGTACTCCACTGGTACAGCCTGCTCACCTTTGATACCTCGCTGGAACAGGATATTCGGATTTTGCAAAGGAACATAAAGAATGCCGCCCCCATTGCTCCGGCTGATTATAGGGCTCCCGACCCGGCAGGTGAGTCAGTGGTAAAACTGGTGCAGTCACTACTGTCCCAGGCGGTGATGACCGGGGCAAGCGACATCCACATCGAGCCACAGGATACCAGATTGCGCATCAGGATGCGCATAGATGGGGAACTCTCGGAAATTGCTCACTTACCCCTGCAGGTGGCACCTGCTATCGGGTCACGTATCAAAATACTATCCAATCTTGATATCTCGGAAAAACGACTGCCCCAGGACGGGCGTCTGACTACTGCCATCGACAACCGCCAAATCAGTTTTCGAGTTTCAACCATACCCTCAATTCATGGCGAAAAACTGGTGCTGAGAGTCCTCGACCAGAGCCGCAGTTTGTTATCGGTAGAGAGTTTAGGACTATATGGATCGAACCGGCGAAACTTTGACCGTATCATACAGCATCCTCACGGTTTAATTCTGGCAACGGGGCCAACCGGGTCGGGAAAAACCAGCACACTT
>JBLNCH010000053.1:0-10169 GCA_050260485.1 Bacillota bacterium
AAGATGCTGCATGTGAGAAAAAATTTCATATATGAACTCATCTATACTGGCAAACTCAAGGCGATCCGGCTTTCTGAGCGGAGATTTCGTATTTCCGAAGAAGCATGGGAAGATTTTTTGCGCGAGGAAGAGAAACAATTGGTGGAGCAGGTGAATAATTAAGTTGGGCATTACTAATTATGATTATCCTTTACAAGGAAGAAGGGCGGACGGTGTAGAATAAAGCACTGTCTGCCCCTCTTATTTGGGAGGGGAAACCGCATGATAAGAAAACGCGGAAAACATACTTGGGAAATTCGAATATATTTGGGAAGAGGAAGTGATGGGAAGCCGGATTATTATTATGAGACCTTTTATGCTCCCTTGAAATCATTGGCCCAGGACCGTGAACGGGAGTTGATGAAACGCCTTAAACATGCTGCCGGACCGAAAAGGGACATAATGACCCTTAACGATTGATTTAATTACTGGATTTATGATATTGCTGATACGGTAACCCCTGGCACACTGAGAAACTACAAATCGCATATCAGGCAGTTGCGACCATTGATCGGAGATTTAATTCTATGGGAATTAAACTCCCAACAGATGCAGGAACGTCTGAGAGGCCGATTAGACCATCTAAAACCAAAATCAAAGCGCAATATTTATGCAACATTGAAAACAACGATTAAAGCAGGCATTGATCAAAAGTTGATTTCATTCGATGCGTTGCTGGGATTCAAAATGCCCAAGGTTCCCAAAGAAAATAGGGCAACTCTGTCGCGAGAAGAAATTAGACTGCTGATGGATACTTGCGTTGATTACAAGCACGGACTGGTCATAAGGCTGTTGTGTGTCACCGGGGCGAGAGTTAGCGAGATTCTGGGCCTGACATGGGAATCGGTGAGTCTTGAGAGGGGAACAATGACCATTGATCAATCGGTGGACATAAAAGAACGGCGTCAGAAGGATGACACAAAGAATTCCAACTCCCGTAGAACAATTGAGCTCGATGCGCGTACGGTGCAATTGTTACGGATTCACCAGAAGTTAATGAAAACCACAGTCAGACCTATGAAAAGAGAAAAAAGCCTGGTTTTCCAGGCTCAAGACGGAAGGCCGCTAAAATATGAGGCGATTCGCAAAACGCTCAGATTTGCCCTAAAGAAAGCCAGATTGCCTCATATGCGGATTCATGATATTCGCCATTCGGTTATTACGCTGCTGCTTGAAGAAGGAGTAGCTCCGATTCTGGTTGCTACGCTGGTTGGGCAGGATGTTGCGACTACGGTCGGGAGATATGCCCAAAAGACCCGTCGCGGTAAAGCCGTATGCTACGACTGAAGCGGCGAGGGTGGCAAAATGGGTGGCAGGGGTAAATAAACCCCCATAAAATCCGGGTTTTCAATGATAATGAAAAGGTTCAAATCCTTTCACCCCGACCATTTCATTTCTTGAGAATGCCGAAATGCTGACGTTTGCAGGTCTTTTGTAAAAATAAAGGAGGGTGCGTAAACGGCTCCCCAAGAATCCCTTAATATCCGCATGTCTCCCCTAAGGTCGGTATGACAATTTTCGCGTCAAACGTATTTTTCGCCCAAGAGCAGCCTCCAAACCTTTACGGTTTGGAGTTTTTCAACAAATCAAGCCGGATGGCTTTTTTCGCACGATTCCATTTTTGTTTTGGCCCTGCAATCCCAGGTGATAGATTGCGGGGCTTTTTTATCGCCATGATTGTTGAAAGGAAAATAACCATGAAAGCTGGCAGCATCTGGCATTGTTTTGAAAAGCAAGGTCATGTGGGTATCAACTATTATGCCTTGCTGTTCTTATGTTGTTATGTGCAAAACCCAACCAAGAAATAGTTGCCATATAGTAAAATAAACGTCATAATAGAATATAATTCAAAAATAATAGACAAAAATTTAAATTTCCTGTCGAAAAGGCAAACCTGCTGAAAAGCAGGGACGCAAAGCTACAGGGCCTAAGGGATTTTTCATTCTATGGCTGCCAGCTGCCGAAAGAGGTTTTTTTTATGTTTAGCAGCATTTCATACCATAATGACTTAGCGTTTATTCATCAACTGCTTTTTGGTACATCAATAAGAAACAGTGATATAACCGATTTAGAAAATACTTCCGGGATACATATCCAAGAGGCGGCTAGGCTTTTATCCGAAATTCGCGACTACCATATAGGAGTATATCGACATTCCATAAATGTCGGATATCTTACCGCACAACTTGCCTTTCGAATGGGCTTATCAAAAATGGACATTTATACCATAACTATTGGGGCATTATTTCATGATATAGGCAAGACGATGATACCGCATTCAGTTTTGGACAAACCAAGCAAACTGAGTAAAGAAGAGTGGGAATTAATTAAGGAACACCCTAAAGTTGGCGTTAGCCTCATCTCAAAATATCACTGGGGGCAGCAATTAGAGCCCATGATTCTGCTGCATCACGAGCGTCTCGATGGAAATGGGTATTATTCTGTAGCTTCCGAAGAAATACCATTGTCTGCCAGAATGGTTAGTATAGCTGATGCTTTTGATGCGATGAAATCTACTCGTCCCTATCAGAGACCGCGGAGTACCCGCGAATGTTGGGCAGAAATAAAAAGATGCTGTGGGACCCAGTTTGCTCCCGAGTTGTTACCATCATTTCGCACCATTCTAAACAAAAATAATGTAATTCCAGGCCAACCATAAATTTTAATACCAAAGTCATGGAGAATGTTTTATATCAGTGGCTGGAAGGGTATTTGCGCTATACGGGCAGGCCCATCTGGCTCAACGACAATATGCGATGGAAATGGAGAAATGGCTATGTTTAATCTTTACAAGCTCTTACCTTACAAAGACAGATATACGAGCGCAACGGACACGCTTATCGAAATAAGAGATTCTTACGGCTTTGACATTATCAAAGCTATGTATGTTTACCGGAACAGTAATCAAGCATGTGTAATGCTTAGATGCGAAAAAGCTGACCCAATTGACCGAATAGAGCACAATTACATGCTGAGTATTGACGATATCGATAAGAGCTTCCTGGGATTAATGTTCAAAGAAAAAAAGATTGTATTCAACTGCCCGGATGAAGGGGATGACAATCAACAGTATGCACCATTGAACAGGAATGCAAAAACTGAGGTTTACTATCCATTATGTAATGCTGAAACTAACGAGGTCTTTGGTTGTATTTATCTGTGTTCACCGAAAGAAGTGAGCATGAATTGGGATAGTTTTATTAGGGATTACAGATTCGTCATGTTAAATGACATTATTTCCATCCTGTATAAGGACACAAAACGGTCGGATCATATCTTGTCATGCCTTACAATGTTTAATGAATTCCTGGCAAAGAATAATCCCCACCTGCTTACCCATCATTTCAACGTGGCCTATATGTCGAACAGAATTGCCGACGAAATGAAAATGCATCAAGCAGATAAAACGACATTGTACTACGCGAGTCTGCTGCATGATATTGGCAATCTCTATATTAACGGAAACATACTCAATAAAAAAGAAAAACTGACGGATTCCGAATACCGAATCATAAAAAACCATGTAACCTATAGTGCCAATTTAGCAAAGCAGATACTTATGGATGAAAAAAACAAAGAGATGATAATTGAAATCATTATGCAGCACCATGAAAGGTACGATGGGAAAGGCTATCCTTGTGGGTTAAAGGGTGAAGAGATTGATATTAAAAGCCGTATAGTCAGTGTTGCTGATGCCGTTGAAGCTATGTTGTCCGGAAGAAGCTATCGAGAAACTATGTCAATAGATCGGGTGATTAGCGAATTGAAGGCCAATAAGGGAACTCAGTTTGATCCCCGGATCGTTGATATCGTAATCAAGATATTGTACGAGAGAACTTACGTAAAGTCCATGATAGAGGAGATTCCTATTATGGCAGCTACTCTCAGTGTTTATACCAGAGACGAATGCTTTCAAGTGCCGGGGATCTTAATAAATAAAGAAACCTGGTATGAATTCCATCCCGATTACACTTCGGATCTGGATATGATCGAATGGATTAAGGCCTCGCACTTAACGCTTTCCTATGTTGCCAACCGGGATATCTTTGAATATGAAGCAAAATTCCTCAAAATAATTGATGGTGTTGCTTACCTGTCCCAACTTGAGGCCAAATCCACGATGAACTCCTACAGCCTGCATTGGGAAATTCCAGGGGTATTATACCTTGATGACACTACTGCGATTGCTATAACAACGACCAGAATCAGCGGAGGTGCGTTAGCATTTTTTGTTGCCCATGCCGGGGTTAACAAAATAGAAAAGAATAAATTCTATAAAATCAGTTTGAATTTTAATCATAATGATCTGGAGCATATCAGCGGAATAGTGACACAACAATACAGGAGCGGACATAGTTTCGTATATTATTTCACCTATCATAATGTACCGGATTCCTTAAAAGACAGACTAATTGGACGCATTTTCAAAAAACAGGTTGAATTAAAACACCGTTTGTTAATCGATTTAAACTGAAGACTAGCCAAGTGTCATAGATGTTCAGTAGTGGTTGCAGCAGCTTTCAATTAACTCAAGTGCTATGATTTTTGTCAGGATACAGGCAATATCTTTTAAGAGCGTTCATTATTGCCTGGGCTCTGGCCTTGGCTTAAACCGTGAATAGCCGTTGTATCCAGGATTTTAAGCATAAAGTTGGTTTGGCCGCACAGCCCACTCGTTCCCTAGAAGATCTTACGCATCGCCTTAACCAGACCCGATAGTCCTGAGCCCATCGAATCCACACCATGCAATCCCCGGTCCGTCAGGTTGCGGAAGAATTCGCACCAGTTGTCATCTGACTCACTGTCAGCAATCATGAAGCCGCCATGACCTGTCTTGAAAAAGCACCTGTTCCTTAATCTGGCAATAAATGATAAACAATGGTACAATCACCATAAAGCACGACGTATCACATATGAAAGGAGATGTTAGGGATATGAAGGCTGAGATGGTGGCTATTAAAACCGGGGACGGAGTTATGCTGCATGGTGCCTATTATGAGGGGTGGAAGGATTATCCTGCCATAATCCTGCTTCCAGGGGCGGCCATGAATTTCTATACCGGACTGGGCGCGTTTCTGCCGGTTATCCTGGCCCGGAACGGGTTTACCTGCTTAAGCATCAACCACCGGGGGCATGATGTGGCAACTGCGCCTGACCCGATTAACCCTCGAGTTATTGGGGCAATATACGATTGTTTTGAGGATTGCGTTTTCGATATCCGGGCAATGGTGGAATTCGTTGAGAGCCGCAAGGTGAACAAGATCGTATTGGCAGGCCACAGCCAGGGCGCCTTGAAGATTCTCTACACCCTGAGGACGGAGGAAATGATAAGTGTTGCCGGTGTAATCCTCATAAGCCCTCCGACATCCGCATCTGATATGATGAGATTCCTTCTGCGGAGCCAGCTATATGAAAACGGTCTAAAGCAAGCGGAGGAATTGGCTGCGCAAGGTGAGCACGATCGTATACTGGTTTTTCAGGGGCGCGGAAACCTGCCTTACCCGTTTTCTGCACGGACCTTTCTCAATATTTACGCTCCCGATTCGCTGACAAATACCCTGGCTCTCGCCGAAGGGTTCAATTACCCGCTGCTGGCGATCCGGGGCGAATATGACCTGCCGCCAGTTTCCTCTCAGCTTTTCGATACAATCAAGTCGAACTGCCATCATCCGGATCTGTGCCAGATTTTGGAGCTTGAAGGAGCCAACCATTTCTATATCGGACATGAGGAGGTTCTTGGTGATGCAATAATAAAATGGTTGAACAACCAGATACGATAATACACATTGTTCATTGAATCACAGCGGATTATGCGGGTTATACAAACCGTGAATGGGAACGTCTTGGATTTTTGGTACAAGTCCGGGACCTACGGCCAAAGATCCACTCCTATATGGGGAAAGTATTGGTGAGCTGTTTCGACATATTTTATGTTAACATTAATATTGTGTACTCCGGTGCTTCAACAACGGCGCTTTTGAATGTTATGCGACTGGATAGTGAAGGTTCGCGTTCAAGATATATCTGGTAACTATTTTCTTAAACCAAAGCCGGTTACCGGCAGGAATACCGCTAATACGAGTAGAATTTTTGTATCGACATCGACGGAACTCTTTGAGGGAAGGAGGATTAGAGCTATCCATATTTCGGGAGGAACCAAAAACTATACAAAAAGGGGGAAAACAATGAAGCGCAAGACAATCGCCATTTTGGTTGCGGCCTTATTCCTGCTGACCGTTGTAGCCGGAGGTTGCGGAACCGCGAAGGATGCCCAGAAATCGGGCGACGGAACTGATGTTATTAAAATCGGTGTGTTTGAACCCATGACCGGCGAAAAAGCCTCCGGCGGTCAGATGACCGTGGAAGGGATCAAGCTGGCCAACCAGTTGTTCCCTGAAGTCCTGGGCAAAAAAGTGGAAATCCATATCGTCGACAACAAGAGCGATAAAACCGAGGCCAAGAATGCAGTTACCCGTTTGATCGAAATGTACAAGGTTAACGCTATTATCGGCAGTTACGGCAGCGGTCTGTCTATGGCAGCCGGACCGACGATCAAGGATGCTAAGATCCCCACTGTCGGATGCTCGCCTACCAATCCCCTGGTTACCCAGGGCAACGAGTATTATTTCCGGGTATGTTTTATTGACCCCTTCCAGGGGACGGTTATGGCCAAGTACGCGGTTAATACCCAGAATGCCAAGACAGCTTGTATCATCACCAATGTTGCTGACGACTATTCGGTAGGGCTCTCCAATTACTTCGAACAGGCCTTCAAGAAGCTTACCGGTAACGATAAGGCCGTCCTAGCCAAACTCGAATACCAGACCGGCAGCCAGGATTTCACCGCCCAGCTGGCCACGGTCAAGAAGGTCAATCCTGACGTAGTGTTTGCTCCTGGCAATTATGGGGACGTAGCGCTTTTGATCAAGCAGGCGCGCGAGCTGCAGATCAACACCCCGTTCCTGGGCGGGGACACTCTGGAAGCACCTGAGTTTATCGAGGTCGGAGGACAGGCCGTTGAGGGTGTGGCCCTGTCAACCCATTACAGCTCTCAGGCCCCGGCCACGGGAGCTTCCAAGAAGTTTGTGGATGAGTACAAAAAAGCGTACAACAAGGAACCTAATGCCTTTGCCGCTCTCGGTTACGATGCCTATATGGTGATTCTTGACGCCATCCAACGCGCCAACTCAGCCGATCCGGTCAAAATAAGGGATGCACTGGCCCAAACTCAAAACTTCGAAGGAGCGACCGGCATCATCACCATGGACGAAAACCGGGATGCCAACAAGAGCGCCGTGATCCTGAAGGTGGAGAACGGGAAATTCGTTTACGTAACCACGGTGCAGCCAGACTAACGGCTGCCAGCCGATGGCGGGGGGTAGACAGTTTGCATACCGCCGGCCACACAAAAATGAAAGCGTTAAATTAAGGGCGGTATCCCTCCCGGTTATTTGACCGGGCAGGGATGCCGACTTTATGAAGACGTTTGAAGAAGTCACAGCCCTAGTTTATCGAGGAGTTACGAAAGGCAGGATTCTTAAACCATGTCACTGACGGAATTCTTTCAACACCTGGCCAACGGCGTCTCGCTGGGAAGCCTGTATGCGCTGATTGCCATCGGGTATACCATGGTGTACGGGATACTGCGGTTGATTAACTTTGCTCACGGCGATATTTTTATGGTTGCCGCCTATATCGCCTTTTATGGCATCCTGGTGTTCACCCTTCCCTGGTGGGCAGCTTTTGCGGCGGCTATAGTTCTGACCGCTCTGTGCGGAGCCCTGATTGAAAGGTCGGCTTACCGGCCTCTACGCAGTTCCCCCCGGATTTCACTCCTGATTTCCGCTATCGGGGTTTCTTTTTTTCTGGAGAATTTGGGTTTGGTGGTGTTCGGCGGTCGTCCCAAGAGCTTCCCGCGCCCGGAACTGTTCACCCAGGCCATCGATATCAATGGTGTAACCATTCAAAGCCTGACCTTTTTTATCCCGGTAGTTACGTTAATCTTTCTTCTGCTTCTGGTCATTCTGATCTACCGCACCAAGGTTGGAATGGCCATGCGCGCGTTGGCCAGAGACTTTGATACAGCCAAACTGATGGCCATTAACGTGGATACCATTGTAACTCTTACCTTTGTTGTAGGTTCAGTGCTGGCTGCGGTAGGAGGTATTATGTGGGGGTTGAAATTCCCCCAGATAAATCCCCTGATGGGCATATTTCCGGGACTCAAATGTTTCATCGCGGCAGTGCTTGGAGGTATCGGCAACGTTACCGGGGCGGTTATCGGGGGATTCATACTGGGTATACTGGAAATTATGCTGGTAGCCTTCTTTCCGGAGCTATCAGGTTATCGTGATGCTTTTGCCTTTATCATCCTAATCCTCATACTGCTTTTACGTCCTACAGGAATAATGGGCGAGACTGTGGCAGAGAAGGTGTGAATAATGAAAAAAACATCATGGCTTGATCTGGCAGCTATAGTGGTTGTATTGGTTTTTCTATACTGGGCGCAGAGTTACTGGGACAGCTACAGTCTAACCATCCTTCGCCTGGTGGGCATCAACATCATTCTGGGACTGTCCATGAACCTCATCAACGGGTTCACCGGGCAGTTCAGTTTGGGACACGCCGGTTTCATGGCGGTGGGAGCTTATACAGTAGCCCTTTTGACCATGCCGGTGGCGGTCAAACAGATGAACTTTTTCATGGTTCCGCAGGCCCCGTTCCTGGCCAATGTCGTGTGGCCGTATCTACCATCTATGCTGATGGCGGGGATGGTGGCTGCATTCTTTGGTTTGCTGATAGGCATTCCGGTTTTGCGGCTGAGGGGTGACTACCTGGCTATTGCTACTCTGGGTTTTGCGGAAGTGATCAGAGTGGTCATTGTTAATATTAAACCCATAACCAACGGGGCACTTGGTCTGAAGGCCATTCCGACTTTTTCTTCCCTTTGGTGGATCTGGGGAACCGCAATTATTACCGTGTTGTTGATGAAACGGCTGGTCAATTCCAGTTACGGTCTGGCTTTAAAGGCGATAACGGAAGATGAAGTGGCCGCCGAAGCCATGGGGGTAAGGCTCTTCTATCACAAACTCATGTCCTTCACCCTGAGCGCTTTTCTGGCTGGAATTGGAGGTGCGCTGCTTGCCACTCATCTCGGCACAGTGGATCCCTCCATGTTTAATTTCATGCTGACCTTCAATATATTGCTGATTGCGGTACTGGGAGGTCTGGGCAGCATCACAGGTTCCATCATCGCCGCCGCCATTGTAACCGTCGGAACCGAATGGCTGAGGTTCGTCGAAAGCCCAATCAGCCTGGGATCTTTATACATTCCGGGTATTTCGGGCATGCGGATGGTTATATTCTCCTTCCTGCTGATCGTCGTCATAATCTATTATCAACAGGGTCTGATGGGGAGAAGGGAACTCAACTGGGAATGGATCTTTTCGCTGTTCAGGCGTAGAAGAAGAGAGGTGGAATCATGAGCGACTTATTAAGGGCAGAGGGACTAAGCATGCATTTCGGAGGGCTGGTTGCGGTCTCAAGATTTCACCTGAAGCTTGTGTCCGGAGAGATTGTGGGGCTGATTGGTCCCAATGGTGCGGGGAAGACTACGGTTTTCAATATGATAACCGGGGTCTACCGGCCTACAGAGGGAAGGTTATTTTTTGAAGAGAAGAATATTACCGGGCTCAGGCCCGATCAAATAACTTATCGCGGGATTGCTCGCACCTTTCAGAATATCAGGCTGTTTCCTAACCTGACCACACTTGAGAACGTTATGGTTGGTCACCACCTGCGTTTGCAATCGTCGCCAGCGGGGGCAGTCCTGCGCCTGCCGCATTACCTGCGCGAGGAAAAACGCATCCGGGAAGAATCGGAAAAACTGTTGCATATCCTGGGACTGGGCAATTACATGAACGAAAAGGCTACCTCGCTCCCTTACGGACAGCAACGGCGTTTGGAGATTGCCCGTGCCCTGGCCACCAAGCCCAAGTTGCTGCTGCTGGACGAGCCGGCTGCAGGCATGAATCCTGCGGAGGGTCTCGCCCTGATGGAGTTCATCCAGCGAATCAGGAAAGATTTTAGTTTGACCATACTGTTGATCGAACACGACATGCGTGTGGTTA
>JBLNCH010000054.1:0-10006 GCA_050260485.1 Bacillota bacterium
GAGAAACCTTTTAAAAGACCAGAGAGGGTCGGCAGAGGTTTTGTCCTGGGTGGTTATTATCCCTCTGTTGATGTTTTTCCTTATGATCGCAAATACGTGGCTGAACCTGGACCGGCAGAAAGCCGTAAGCGCGATGGCAGCACGTGATGCGGCCAGAGTATATGGAATCGAATTAGGCCAGAGGAACCCACAGGCTCCGGCACTTGCCCAGGCCAGAGCGAAAGAGATTCTTGTTTCCGGAAACCTGATGAAGACCACTTCTGGATTTATACCCTGGGGAACGTATCCTCCAAGAGGAGAGAACGGGGTAGCGATTTCTCTGTCCAGCTCCACTGACGCTTTCGTTACTTTACAATGCCATATTGTTAACCCGTTTCCCAACATAACTAAATTCATACAGCAGGGGACCAGGCCTTACCACTTCAGTTATACGGTGCAGGGAAGGGCGCAGATTGAGGCTCAGACACCTTGACGAAAGGAGCAATGCCTTTGATTAGGAAACCAATTTCGTTTAATCAAAAAATCGTTATTGTGGCCATGGCCATTGCTGTCTTTATATCAGGCTACTACATATCTTGGTGGACCAACGTCAAGGTTCCCCGGGATCAGCGAACTGCGATTGCCCGGGAGGACCTAGACATTGCAGACAGAACCCGGCGCGGCACTGTGGAAGAAGTAGCACCAGGCAAGATAACGATTAAACTAACATTCGCTTCGGATCGCCGATTAATCGGCGAGACAGAAACCTACGACGTTAACTTTTTAACCAATGTCATGGTCGGGCCGGATTTCATTAACGAGCCCGGTGTGGACCCGGATATAGTGAGATACTTCGAGGTCGGGGATCTGGTCGAGATCATACAGAGCAAACAAGAGAAAAACCGCGCAGTTGTACTGCGCCGGGAACTACGGGAAGGTGAAAGGCCGGTTTTCAGCTTGAGCGACCCCATGAGTAATATTGAGAGAGGAGGAACACCATAACTTGCGAAAAGAAATAACCGTATCTGTTACAACGGCAATGCTGGTCGTTGGCCTCATTGCATTTTGTATAGGTGTAGGTGCTGGATGGTACGGCGCATGGTATCAGTATATAAAGCGGCCAATGGTTATGCAGCAGAAGGAGATGGAAAAGCAGCAGCAGGAGATGGAGAAGATGACCCGCCGAGGGGATGTAAAGAAAGTTTCTCAGAGCTCAATTACCATAAATGTAACTGCCGGCGGTGAAGATGTAGGCAAGACTCTTACTTATGCTATCACGTCAACAACCAGGGTGCAGATAGGCACAAAGATTATGGGAGGAGATATGAGCGGACCTGCTGTGGACGTGAGCAAATACATACAACCCGGTGATTTTGTGCATCTGATGGTGAAGGATGGACAGGTAGTCAGCATGTACCGGGCGTTGGGGCCGGGGGAATCTCCGCCTGAAGTGGTGAAGAAAGATTAGCATAGGCCCAACGCCTAGGCCGGGGGATAGATGCAAAATTTGTAGTAACGCAATAAAAGCAACAAACTTGTCGGGCGGAATTGACATAGCACAATTAAATATTTAAAATATAAATATAACAACGCGCAAGGGGATGGTTATGTTGTCGTTGATTCCGACTTTTGAGCAATTCCTGGAGAAGTACCCCCGGTATAAAAACATTGCTGACAACCCTTCTGGTAGGCGAATTTATGCGTTTTTATCACAGCCTGAAACTATTCTCAATATGATAACAGCCAACAATATGGGCAAACCGGCCCTGGCGGGTTGCATTGAGGTGCTTGAGCGAGATTATGCATGTCTCCCCAGCTTTGACTTCACTATTTCAGGAACCGTGAAACAAGCCATAGGAGCCATGGTCGCTACCATTATTGAGCCCTTTGGGTATTTTCCAACTGGCCGCCAAAAGCGAATGGGAGCATCCATGTACTTCAGCACTGCACAGTTCTATTACTATGACGCCTCCCGGGCGTATTTAGAGGCGGTCAACGTAGTAACGATACGCAGAAGGGTGAGTGAGTAAGGGCAAAAGGAACCCCATCGGAGGCTCTTTAAAGAAAGGAGAGATCAGGGATGACAAAACTACGAAAGATGTTGAGTTTTAAAACCGCCGCTGCTCTGGTGGCAGCGTTTATGATGCTGGCCGTTTTTGCTATGCCAGCCCAGGCTAGGCCGTTGATGCCCGGCGATCCTGAAGTAAGAATAATTAAGTTCCAGATTGGCTCGAAACAATACACGGTGCAGGACGGAACCGGCCCGGCAAAGACCGTTGAGATGGATGTTGCGCCGTACCTCAAGCAAGTCGGTTCGGGGTACAGAGTAATGATGCCGTTCAGGTATGTTGGTGAGGCGATGGGAGCGAGTAAGGTTGAGTATTTGCCTGTTACTCCGAGTCACCCCGTAGCCGAGGTTATTATTCAAAGGCCGATTAAGATGGCTGATACGAAAGAATTTGGACCCGGCTCAATCGCTAATTCTACTATTATTGTCACCCCAGGAACTAAAGAGGTCTCTATGAACCTGATGCGCTTACCTGATATGGATGTGGCAACCGAAATCATCGACGGGCGCACTTTCATTCCGTTGAGGGCCGCGGCCCAGGGGCTCGGTGGATTGGTATTCTGGGAAAGCAAAACCCAGACCGTAACCATCTTAACTCCGAACATACCGATTCCTTCAGCACTGACCAAGTTAGAAGTAGATGGGAAGACTTTTTTTGTTGACCGAGCGACAATAACAAAGAATTCAAACAAGGTGGCAACCGAATATTTTACATTAAAGACTAAAACAACATTGACAACTGAACACCCAATTTTGCAGCCGTCGCCAAGAAATCCAAAATTATATGTGATTGACGCGATTCAGGTGTTCAAGACCATGTTCGGTCCCGTTTCCGACCAGCAAATACTCGTTGACCCGGTACGCAAGGCTGTAATGTTAGCTAATGGCGATAGGTTCCGGCCTTTTGCACAGATTTACATAACCAGCACCGGGGAGGGAGATTACTGGATCGGGCCTACCCAGGTGAGAACTACTCACAGCCAGAACTCAATGTTCGACAAGAAAGCATATATGACCCCTGACGGGCGAATACTAACCGAGCTTACTGGCTTCGACGTTGCTATTGCGATATTTGATCACAAAGATGAAATAAAGAGTTTTGACGGCACCACGCTTGTTGCGGACATTAAATTCAACCTGTAATCTTCAAACAACATTGAATAGCTCGTGAAAGCCCCGTTAACGCGGGGTTTTCTGTGTTTTTTAAATCAATAATCTGTAAGGAGGGTTATGTGTGCGGGAAAAAATCAAAAAAGGAATCAGCCGGGTAGTGGCCGACAGAAGGATGCGAAACAGGGTTATCGCTGTCATGGCGATTGTAATTTTGTTCGGCGGATTCATAGTATACACGGCGTTAGCCCAGGGAATCGGATTTCGTTCTCCGTTCACCGATGCTACGGATTACGGGAACGTGTCGGTAGCACGTTTCACCTTCCCTGACACGACCTCGGTTTCGGGCCGGGAATACGTGCCGCAAATCAACTGGGTTATGAGCGGACAAACTTCGGACAATGGGAAAAATGCCGTTCCGGTAGTGTCATGCTCGGATAAACTGCAAAAATATTTAACTGTATATCAAATGCCTCAGAAAGAGGATCAGTTTGTGCTGTATAATGCCACTAAACCGGACTTCACAGGGTGGCAAATCGATGGAACCGGAAAATATACCTTGTGGCCGTCTACATTGACCCCGATCACTGATATCAGCAAACGAGAAGAAGCTACGCGAGTTTGGCTCAGAACCGAGTATTTCTCCCGAACCAACAACCCCAGTTTAGTATCCTCGGCAAAATCATGGTATGACAGCAATACTTTTCTAATCAATCTATCCCTCAACCGCTATCGACCAAACGGAGGGATTCCTTATCCAGCCGGGGCTGCTCTCGATGCTTATTTTCTGCCCCCGGATCTGAACGTCCGTAATCTCTGGACATTGGAGCTTAACGACGGTAAAATGCAAGCCAACGCGATATTCGAGAATACGTTCTGGGCAGATGTCAGGACGAACGTCTACCTTTACGCCGTGGTCAACGGCATACCGCAATTGCTTGATTCCCGTGTCGGCGTTACCTTGCGGAGCAAACTCGCATGGCCCAACAACGTATGGCAATTACAGGCCGAATACCCGGCGGGAACGACGAAACTCGTGGCTTGCGTCGGCGTACCGTGGAACGGCATGTCTTGGCAATCAAGCGTCGATAATGATTCGACGTCCACGGCGACCGTCCCCGACCTTGATCTTACTTTGAGAGGAAAGAGGATCGAATTGGGTTCAGACTACTATCGGTCAGACACCAAAGCTTTTCTTGCTAACCGTTGGAATAACAACTACAAGGAACTGCTTGACTCCGAACAGCCAGGCGCACCCCAGGAACAGCCTAGCGACATAGCAGCCTTGATGCTGGTGCCGATTGATTCAGTAACTCAGCAGGTCCAGGCTTATATAACCCCCAGCACTAAATTCAAGATGAAATTCACTTATCTTTCAGGGTTTAATGAGTCAGGAAATGCCATGGTAAGGCTATACAGGGAAGACAAGGACACCTACGTCAAGACCCTGGTCAGCGAGAAGTCAGTATACGTCACCAAAGGGCAGGCAGACGTCATCTTTGACACGGAGCTTCAGCACAGCGAGGGTGTTTACCGGTACATAGCGACGATCAACTACCGGTGGGGTTCAGGATGGGTCGGAGAGAAATTTGCCGGCAAAGACGAATCCACTTACGACAACAACAAGGTAGAAACAGACGTAAGATGCACCGTAGGAGGTCCGCCCACCGGGGTAGGGTACTGGCCGCCAGTAGTAAAAAGACAAGTTCCGATTTATGAAAAAGTCCCGGTATGGGGATGGAAAAAAGTCGAGTACGACGTGCAGGAATTAAAGATCAAAACGAGGCTGGTTGAGTAAAATATCGGGATTGTCAACCGACTGGCTGGCCGAAACAATGAATCCAGCAGGATATACATATAACTCGGAGGGAACCCGAGTTTTCTTATTTTTCAAGGTTAAATGAAAGGGTGGTCATTATGTCGTTAGGGAAAAGAATTTTTTTGGTGGTATTTCTTGCGCTACTGGCATGGTGTCTGTCACTTCCGCCTCCAGCCAGCGCATTGGAAAATCCTCCGCAATGGCATACACTGAAAACCCTATCAGGAGATACTCAGGTTTACGGGTACACCAAGGATACTTCCTTTGGAGAGATCGTTGTTGAGTGTGATCCGGATACAGATGAACTTGCCGGACACGCATACTTAAATGCCTATATTGGTGAGGAGGAGCGGTTGGTAGGTATAGAAGAAGAAACCTACCTTGGTTGGGAAAACCCAAGGACATTAAACTTCCTGGAATGCCAGATTCTCGCGCCAAATATTCCGTCGAGCGTAGACTTAGATATTGAATATCACTGGGAACACCCAGAGGAAATAATGCACTATAAGCCTGGGCCTCCAATCTGGCCAGGAAATCCGTCGTGGGCGTTACTTGCTCCGGAAGTGCCCAATAAAATGTTGGTCGTTGTCAAAGCTACTAATCCTAACCCGTATCCAATAAGTGCTGTAATCAGTGGTGTGGTGTTGACTTATACGAACGATCTTGGAATCTTCTTTCCTGCGGCAGAACCGGTGCTTGAGTTCAGACCAAAGGAAACCAGATACCTGATGGTATCCCATGGTCTCACCGATTTCGTCACTGAAACCAACAATCCTTTAAGTGGCACTTCTGGGTATAGCTCTGCCGCAGGGTTGACCAATTCATACCAGATATTGGCCGAGGATTATCCTCCAAGTTGGATAATAAATGGCTCAACGACAGTAGATGTTCCTCCTTATGGCCGAATTAATGGAATGTACGAGCAGATGAGTTTCCATCCTAGCTATCAGCATCCTCCAGAGGAGGTTCCGACACCTTTTAATCTTGCGGTAAAGCGCAATGAGCCAAATTGGACAAAAAATGTGTCGACGGCCTCCATGCTAAAAGTCACTGGATCAAGAGATATGTGGGAGGGTTGGTATTATCCACATACTGCTTCTGCAGTGGTAACAGATCCAGGGCGCGACATGAACCGTTATTACATGTATAGAAGTGATACCCAAATTCCTATGGTTAAAGGGTGGGACTGGGATAGCAAAATTCATACGTCCTATTGGTGGCCATATAATGACGGCTGGAACTCTTACATACCTGTTCTTACAAATGACCCAGAAACAAACAGTTGGTCGCAAGTATGGTTTGACAACTATTCGTTTGTGCCTGATAGGGTTACGCCGCCGTATGTTCCACCGCGAGATGACGGTTGTGGGGGTACTATTCCCGGATACCAGCCGCCAGATATATTAATGGATTACGGAACATTAACATCTACGCCAATAATTCTTCAAAACACGTACCGTACCCTGGAGGAAAGACCTGCGATTAAAAACCAAATCGTCATCAATGCGTGTATCGTAGATGTCGTAAATCGAATAAACAGTGATTATTCATGCAATCCTGTATCTACGACCAAAACACGCTACACCTGGAACGGGTCTGGCTTTACCAGTGTGCAAACAACTACTCCATACGCAGGAGAAACTGCTGGTACAGGAAATGTTTTAATTACTTTAACCAACATGGTGCAAGCAATATCCAGTGGCCACTTATCAGCGACAATAGGAAGAGTAACGTCGGGCGATTGCTCTGGAAGCTACACCTTTGAAGCGACCCCGCAGGAAATACATCTGCCAAAGGTTTCGCAGCTTGATGCAATGCTTCAAGAGCATACCGGGCTATCATTGCCGGTAACGATCTACACTCCTCCTTATGTTCCAGGATATGTTAATGAGGAAGGCAAGTGCGTTCCGGGTTATCAGCCGCCCGATGAAATAATTTACTCCTTGCCAAGCGATGTCACAATCAATTCAATTGTGATCCCAGCAGGACAGACTACCACATTGCTGGCCGAGCAGAAAACCATTAATATTCCACTTGAATCAGCCGCATATAATTTTAATATCAATGGGTTAGCAACGGTTCTAAACGCAATGTCTACCGCAGATGAGGTGATTTTCCCGAACAGCATCACTGTCAGCTTTGAGGGAGCAGACCCGGCCCAGGCGCATCATCATTATAGAAACTGGAACGCGAACAAAAAGGAATGGAGAGATTCGTATAGTTACGGCATAATGGGACCAGGTCCTGAAGTTACTGCATCGTCGTATTATAGCAGCTCTAACCCTTATCGAGGTTATATAAAAACAACTTTAGGACCAGGGAAATGGTATGAGACATTCCCGAAATACGTAAGCAGTAACAATTATTTTAGCTACTATAGAGTCTTGCTAAACGGCTCGGTGTTTCCAAACACATGGGATCCCTAATATTAAGAGTGGCGGCGCAGCCTGAAACAAAGGCTGCGTCATTTTTATTTCTAGAGACGATTTTCCGAAAACACAAAAGGAGGTATGCCTGTTTACTATGACTAACAAACCCTGGTTAAAGCATTATGATCCCGAAGTACCGGTGGAATTAAAATATCCACTTATCCCGGCTTTTCAGATCCTCAAGAATACGGCACATTTTTCTCCGAATTCTCATGCAGTTTATGAACCTGGTAAAGGGTCTGTAACTTATCAAGGAGTCTACAACGATGCAAAGCGGATCGCCAATGCTCTTATAGAGCGCGGAATAAAAAAAAGCGACCGGGTAGCCTTAGTTCTACCGAACAGCAAACTATTCCCCTCATTCTTCTGGGGTATCCTGATTGCCGGGGGCGTTGCAGTCCCGTTGAACCCGTTATACACCCAGACAGAACTAAACAAGATTATTGACCAAACCAAGCCACGGGTCCTAATTGGAGTAGAAATTGAAGGGCTTAATGTTCCCGTAGCGATACCGGTCAATCTAAACCAGGACACACCTGTCTTTCCGGAGCAGCCAAACACTGAACCGGTAATTGATATTGATCCAAGCCGGGACCTGGCTCTTATTCAGTATACCGGGGGAACCACAGGCGAACCGAAAGGCTGTATGTTTACTCACGAAAACCTTGTGGCAGCAATCTACGGTCAGGCCGTATGGTCCAGTCCTGCCGGAAACTATGTGCCTCATTCAGAACGCAGGATGTTTTGCACTTTGCCCTTCAGTCATATTTTCGGGTTAGTCACTCTGGGTTACGCAACCAAAACGGTTACCCCTATTACGGTATTGCCGCGGTTCAGCGTCGACGCCGTGGTTGATCTTGTTAGCCGGGAAGAATTCAGCTATTGGCCGTGTGTCCCGACCATGCTGGAAATGGTATTGCGACATCCGGCAGTAACAGAGGGCCAGAACCATTTAGGGGAAAGGATCAGGACTATCTCAATGGGTGGGGCACCGGTATCTCCCGGTTTACGGAATAAGATCCAGCAATATTCGCTTAATGTTTACGACGGCTGGGCCATGACCGAGACCTGTTCGCGCGGGATAGCACCGCCGTTGTTAGGGAGAAAGAAACCTGGGAGTGGGCTGCCGTGCTGCGGCATCGATGCCCGAATCGTATCTCCCATTACCGGAGCAGACACGCCCATAGGTGAAGAAGGGGAGCTCTGGGTTAAAGGTCCCTCGATTATGAAGGGCTATTGGGAGAACGACAAGGAAACCAAACGCGCTTTCGAGGACGGGTGGTTGAGGACCGGGGACGTGGCCAGCATGGACGAGGACGGATATATAACGATTCTGGGGCGTTATAAAGAAGCAATATTGCACGGTGGGTACACAATCTATCCGCAGGAGATAGACAATGTGATTTTATCGTTTTCATCCGAGATTATAGATTCCATTACCTACGGAGAACCGGACGAAATTTACGGCGAGAATGTGGTGTCGGTAGTTAGAACAGTTCGTCCTCCCGATGAAAACAAGCTGCTTGACTACTGTCGCCAGCACCTGGCGTCGTTCAAGATACCTACGCGGATCGTATTTATAAACGAGCCGTTGCTCCGTACCCCGGCAGGAAAACCTTTGCGACATCGAATGTCAAACTGGGTTAAAGAAAGGGTGATAGTTTGAAAGATATATATTTAATCCTGTATCGCGCTCCTAATAAATCATGGTTGACGATGTTCTCACAATCTCCATATAACCACCTGGCTATTTCTCTTGACCCCGAATTGCGAGATGTTTACGGCTTTGTGGGGCGCAATGGAGGGCTGGTTGTAAGATCCGGATTAACACATTTTCCGGATGGGGACTGCGCGATTCTCAAAAAACGGGTCGAGGATGAACAATTTGAAAAAGTTAAGGAAATGCTGAAGGCCGCATGGAAAAATAGAACCAGGTATCGTTATAATCACCTGGGCGTTATCGTGCTGGCCTTCATCATGGCACCGCTTGATAAATTCTTTGGCCTTTCAATCCCCCAAACTTTAATCCGAAAAATTTTCAACCAACCGTTTAAACGAACCTGCGGGAGCTTTGTAGGGGTTATCCTGCATGAAGCAGGCATAATTCTCTCAGAGGAACCGATAAAAGGACTTGCGGGGACGTACAGCCCCTACCTGGTTGGCTGTTCAACATTCCGGGAACCAGAGCTTGTAGGTTGCAAGCTGCTTTACGAAGGCAGGATTCAGGATTTGGCCGGAGAGCATAAAAGGGCGGTGTTTTTATGCAGTCAGTATTAGAAATCCTGGGACATGAAGTGCGCTCCTACGTCCTTATTAATCACATACTAGGTCTGGTGATTCCCGGAATTTTGTATCTAGTATTCCTGCGCAGGTACAGCATGAAAAGGGGAGTTGAAATCAACTGGCCCAGATTCCTGATGGGGTTGGTAGTAATAATCATAACCGGTCGTTATTTCGCCCGGGGAATTTTCGAGCTCATGTATACAGGTGGTTTGTCTATATCCGATTACCGGCTTGGTGAAGGCTCAATCATGTTTGGGGGATTCCTGGGTGTAGCTGTGTCAGTGGGCTTAATAACCTACTTACGAAAAAGCAATACCT